>JBDRBN010000148.1:0-10214 GCA_043822785.1 Pseudomonadota bacterium | reverse complement strand
GTGTCATTGCGAGGAGCGTTTAGCGACGAAGCAATCTCCCGCAAACACAGGTTATAAGGGGATTGCTTCGCTTTGCTCGCAATGACATCCATAAAAAACAAGCAGTTCTAACGCGACAGCAGTGGATATTAGAAATTAGATCTGATTATTGGTGCTTGCCGTGCTCAACATCAAAGAAAAAATAAATGGCATTACAATAGAATGTCGCATTACTCCTCGTGCAAAGAGAACAGAAATAAAGGGTGAGCGGGAAGGTGTGTTATTGGTTAGCGTTACAGCGCCGCCAACAGAGGGCAAGGCAAACCAGGCATTAATAAAACTGCTCTCAAAAATCTTAAGGGTCCCCAAATCCCGCATTTCAATCCTAAGCGGCCAGACCGGCCGCAATAAGGTCGTGTTTGTTCAGGGAGTAAGTCAGCTGGAAGTTCATTCTGCTCTCAGGCTATAGATGCCGTCCATCCCATGCGCGATTTTTTTTGACGCGGGCACGATAACAGCTTTGTAACAGCTTTGTGCCTGGCACCTTTTTAACCCACTGATATTACGCTAGGTTTTCCCCCATCCGCGCCCGAGTCCGGTTTTTTTTCGGAAGCGGATGCGGGCGCGGACGCGGACGCGACAAAATCCTTTACTATCTATATAGATACGTTAAAATGGCGACTTGAGTCTACAGTCAAAAGTGGGGATTTTGCTCCTCGCTTTTTAAAACAATGCCCATATACGAGTACAACTGCAAATCCTGCGGAAAGCGGTTTGAATGTATGCAGAAGATTTCTGAGCCGCCTATTGCTCCATGCCCTAAGTGTGGAGGTACAGCAGACAGGATCATATCCAAGACAAGCTTCTTACTCAAAGGCGGTGGTTGGTACAAAGATGGCTATGGTTTGAACAAAGATTCCAAACAAGAAAAAAAGAAAAGCGCGGATACCAGCCCATGCACTTCTTGTAGCGAAAAATGTCCCACGCGCAAATAGGCAAATCATAGATGATAGAAAAAATAGACAGACCAGAAGCACCACCTCCCTATAGCGTAAGGGAAGCCAAGCAGACAAAAGAAGATCGCCACCAACAGCGTGAGCCTCGCGAGGATGCCGAGCGCGAGCAGAAAAAGCAGCTAGAAGAAAAAGAGTGGGAGAAGTTTGGCAGGCGCGACACGACCATTAAACCGTTGCGGGTAGCTAGAGATAAGATCAGCCGCTGCCTTTATAGAGCGGTTACGCTTCACAGCGGAATCGGCACTCTGATGGTGGATGTGAGCTGGGTGGATGGCAGGTGGACGCGCGGCGCTCTGATGCTTGTTACACGTCTTGAGGATTTTATCAGGCTCAAGAAACTAGCGCCTGGGCAGGAAGTGCCTCTAGATCTGTGGGCAAGAGGGCCTATGGTGGAGATGGGCATAGTCCAAAGGACTGCAGACAGCGGTAAATTTCCTGGCAGAGACCTAGCCAGCAAAAAAGAGGCACCAGAACAGAAGGAAGCCAAACCCACCCTTCTGCAGAAAATTGGCATTAAAGATAAAGCGGGGAAAACACACTGGGAGCTTGCCCTGCTTTATGCATTTCTAGTCGCAATGGTGGTGATGGCAGCCATTTTTATATTGGTATGAGGTGAATGACACTCTAACGGAGATTTCATGAGCGATTTTGAACCAAAACAATTTGGCAAATACCTTCTCATCTCTCGCATCGCTGTAGGAGGTATGGCGGAAATATATCGCGCCAAGACCTACGGCGTGGACGGCTTTGAAAAAGAGCTCGTGATCAAGCGGATCCTGCCTCACTGCTCTGCAGATAAAGACTTCATCACCATGCTCGTAGACGAAGCCAAGCTGTCGGTCATGCTCTCGCACGCTAACATCGTGCAGGTATATGATCTCAGTAAGGTCGGCGACGACTACTACATTGCCATGGAGTACATTCATGGCGTCAACCTGCGCGACGTTATGTACAGCTGTCGCGAGTTGGGCATGCCCGTGCCCCCGGACATCGCGGTGTACATCGCCTCTGAGATTTGCAAAGGCCTTGATTATGCGCATCGCAAAACCGACGCAGAGAACAGACCGCTGGGCATAGTCCATCGCGACATAAGCCCGCAGAACATACTCGTCTCATACGAGGGCGAAGTCAAAATTGTGGACTTTGGCATTGCCAAGGCTGCTATGAACATCTCTCACACCTTGGCCGGAATTCTCAAAGGCAAGATCGCATACATGTCGCCCGAGCAGGCCATGGGAAAGACCGTGGATAGCAGAACCGATATCTTCTCCACGGGTATTCTTCTCTATGAGATGCTGACTGGCACTAAACTGTTTACGGGCGAGTCACAGTTCGAAGTGCTTAAAAAAATACGCACTACGAAGATCGGAATAGGTTCGCTGCCCGCCTCTGTGCCCGAGCAACTCAAACC
This sequence comes from Pseudomonadota bacterium, assembly GCA_043822785.1. Classification (GTDB taxonomy): domain Bacteria; phylum UBA10199; class UBA10199; order 2-02-FULL-44-16; family JAAZCA01; genus JBDRBN01. Next base: position 7,808 of record JBDRBN010000148.1, on the reverse strand, counting down.
CATTGTAGTAAAAACTTTGTCTTATGAACCGGATGAACGCTATTCTCATGCGGGTGACTTACAGATCGAACTTACCAAATATTTGTACTCCAAACATGTAGATTTTTCACCACGCAAACTCGCTGCTTTCATACGCGAGCAATTTGCTGCTGATATCAAAGACGAACAGGTTTCAAAAGCCCGCGAAACAGCCCAAGAAGGACTGACCGCCTCGATGAACGTGCAGGAAGGCGCCAAACAGGTAAGCATAGTTCATAGAGATGAAGAGATCTCGCTCGAAGCAGAGACCGATAAGGCTCGCAAGATCAAGGAAGCGGCTTTTGAAACCATGGTAACGCCTGCAGAGCCCACAGCACCTCCGCCCATTAAGAAAGCATTGCCTGAGCGTGCCGCGCCTCCCCTACCTGCTGCTATAGAACGCATTGAAAGAGTGCCAAAGAAAAAAACGTTTCGAAATGCTATCGCAGCATTACTCGTGCTAGCAGCTGCATCGTATGGCATCTACCGCTTTGTTCCAGCTGTACGGTTCTGGGAAAGAGCACCTGAAGAAGTGCTTCCTATACAAGTAGGCAGCGTAAACATCACGTCCATCCCAGAAGGAGCAAAGGTGTTCTTGGATGGTGAGGATATAGGTAAAACCACGCCTACGGTGATTGAAAAACTCGATGCTGAAAAATCCTATGTTGTAAAACTCGAAAAAGAAGATTTTTCTCCTACAGAGGGCACAGTAATTATTAAGGCCGGCGAACAATTGGCTCTTGCCCTAACGCTTATACCTATGAAAGGGGCGCTCAACATCATCACCGATCCGCAAGGCGCGTCTATAATGATAGATGGAAAACTCACTGGTCAAATTACGCCTGCTACAATCGAAAAACTTGAGCTCAACAAAGATCTTCGCGTCACCCTATCAAAACCCGATTACGAGGACTTCGAACAGGTAATAAACCTCACGACCTCAAAGCCTCAAAAAATATCGACAACGCTTGCACCCATCAAACCCCAGATGGGTGCGCTGGTGGTGGAATCCACTCCGTCTGGAGCTAATGTCTTGCTGGATGGTAACGATACCGGCAGAACCACTCCTGCACAGTTAGCAAACCTCGCTCCAAAGAAGTATGAAGTCACGCTAACGATGAAGGGATATGACAAGTGGAGCAAAAGCTTTGATGTACCTGCCAACAAGTCCATTCCTGTAAAAGCAGACCTCATTGGTGAGGAAGCAGCACCTATTGTTGAGAAACCACCGATTGTTGAGAAACCACCGACAACGGAAGTTCCCGAGGAAAAACCTGAAGAAAAACCTGCGGAAAAGCCGGCCGAAGAAAAGCCAACGCCAAAAATGGCAGAACTTAAGATCACTTCAAATCCCTCTGGTGCACAAATTACACTGAATGGAAAATCCACAGGTCAGCGCACGCCAGCCACACTAAAGGATCTAAAGCTTGGAGCAACATATTCGGTTGGTGTGTCCAAGAATGGCTATAAAAGTTCTTCGCGCAAGCGCACGCTCAATAAAGAATCAGATGCCTTGGCATTCAGCCTACTCAAGGTGGAAGAGCCTGTTGTTAAACCTCCAACCGAGGTCATCCCCAAAGAGCCTATTGTAAAGCCTACGGTCGAGGCTGGAGAGCCAGGCAATATAAAGATCACATCAAGTCCTTCTGGTGCTGACGTGTTTGTAAACGACGCATACAAAGGGAAAACTCCAATTACAGTTAGCGCTAGCCCAGGGACGGCAAAAGTGCTCATAAGCAAAGAGGGGTTGGCGCGAGTGAGCAGAACCGTTACGGTAAAGCCAGGAAAAACGACTGATCTCTCCAACATCAATCTGGGCGAGCTCTATGGAGAGGTGAGTCTCTCAAGCGAGCCCCCGGCAGCTCAAGTAATCTTTGATGGGCAAGCAATTCCTGCGCGAACGCCAGTGACCATTCGTAAAGTAAGAACTGATCGAAATCACACGGTCACCATTGAGTTGCCTGGCTACAAACCCTGGAGCAAATCGTTTTCTATGGAAGGTGGCAGGGCATCTTTTCATGCGCCACTTAAGCCACAGTAAGGAGTTTTTATGGTTGAGAAAGACTTTGAGAGCAAAACCGAATTGCTCAAGCTACAAGAAGCGCCTGACGTAATCTCACTCAGAAAGTGCCTGCTCGTAGTGAGCGAGGGCGCAGGCAGGGGCAATAAGATCACCCTGGATAAAAATCTAATCAAAGTAGGAAAGCGTGGAACAAACGATCTTATTCTCACTGATAAGGCAGTCTCCCGCAATCACTTTGAAATAGAGTATCAAGCAGATAGTTTTCTTTTGCGCGATCTCGGCTCTACCAATGGCACGTATCTCAATGGATCTCGCGTTAAGGAAGCATACCTCGCGCCAGGCGATATCATCAAGGTGGGCAACTCCACGCTGGAGTTTATGGCCTTTGATGAAAAGGTGCAGATCGAACCGTCAGAGCGCGAAGAGTTTGGGGACATGGTGGGCAAGAGCCGCAAGATGCGGCAGATCTTTTCGATTTTGGAGAAGATATCGCCAACTCAGGCCACGGTCATAATAGAAGGAGCAACAGGCACCGGCAAAGACTTGGTGGCCCACGCCATACACGAACACAGCCACAGAAAGCAAAAACCCTTTGTCGTATTCGACTGCTCGGCTGTTGCACCCAACCTGATCGAATCAGAGCTGTTCGGCCATGAGAAGGGCTCATTCACAGGTGCTGTCAAGTCGCGCGCAGGCGTGTTTGAGGCAGCCATGGGTGGAACAGTGTTTCTCGATGAGATAGGAGAATTAACATCTGATCTGCAGCCAAAACTTTTGCGCACATTAGAGCAGCGCGAGATACGCCGCGTTGGAAGCAACACGTCTGCAAAGATAGATGTGCGTGTGATCTGCGCCACCAACAAGAATTTGCGTAAAGAAGTGGAAGAAGGACGATTTCGTCAGGACCTATATTATCGCCTGTCTGTAGTAAAGGTCTCTTTGCCGCCGCTTCACGAACGACCAGAGGATATACCGCTCATAGTCGAACGCTTTTTAAGCAGAGGCAGGTATAACGTGCTGCCGGACGGCAGCTTCAAGGTGCGCAGGGTCGAGGACGATGCGCTCAAGTTCCTTGGCCGTTATGATTGGCCAGGAAATGTGCGCGAGCTCTCAAACGTAATCGAGCGCGCAGTGTCGTTTGTGGAGGGTGACACGATAAGCAAGAGTCATCTCGATTTTATCTTTGCCGAGATGTCGCATGGCGGAGAAGAGCGCACAGAGCGCATGGCAGTGGATGCCGATATGCCGTTCAAGGATGCAAAGCAACGCGTGGTGGAGAATTTTGAGAAGGAGTATCTAGTAGAGCTCATACACCAGCATAGCGGCAACCTCTCCAAGGCTGCGCGCGAAGCCAAGATCGACCGCAAACACCTCCGCAATCTGCTCAAGAAATATAACATCGACGCCAACGAATGACATCCCGCAAATAGGCATGTGCAAATTATTCTGCGGGGAGGCCATTTCCCACGCTAGCGCCTCCTCCAGACTTGCTATGAGAGTGTTGCCTGAGATGTTCCTCTCGCTACGGCTCTTCGGCTCAGGCGCCGCCTCATCGCCTGCTCACTCGGCGCTGTTGCATTAGCGGCTTAGATTACAGCGCCTCCTGAGGCCGCTCGAGTAACATCTCAGGCAACACTCTCGCAACACGTACTTCCGTCGTGAGTAAAAAACCCGCCGTCGACCCCGATGAACTGAAAATCCCTACCACAAGCTAATCATTCGAAGCGTATTAACGAACAGTTCGTCAGAGTTATGCAGGATCGGGTGGGTCGATTTGCGATATCGCGGAGAGAGCCGATTTTGTTCGGCGAATGTTTGCCGGTCGTGCCTGTCTAGAAGCCTTTATTGCACGACGCCGACGGATGTTTGAGCCCCGACGGAGCCAAACAATGTTAAAGGCATGAAGGCGCAGTCGGGACGAGTTCCGTCGGCGACGGCAAACTGAGTCCGTTACAAAATCGTGCGAGCGCAGCGTCTAGCAAATCGATCCACCCGATCCTGCTCAGAGGCGCTAGAAGCGAAACTAGCTCTACCAGCTAGCCTCCTCATGTTTAATTAATTTACTTTCTTCTGATGGGTATTTTGGGGCGGCGGGCATCGGCTTCCATGGAACGCTTGATGGCAATGACCAAAGAGCGGGCGCGATTGGCCCACAGGTTAATCCCAGACATATCCAAGAGTATCGCACTCCTGAAGTCCTCTGCAGCTTTTCTGTAATTGCGATGACGAAGGTACAGCTCGCCGCGGTTTACGTAAGCCGAGATATCTTTGGAATTGAGTTTGATGGATTGAGAATATTCCATGATCGCCTCGATGGGGCGATCGCGCTTTTGATGAACCGCGCCCATCATGGCATGGAAGTAGGCATTGCGATGATCTAAAAGTATGAGGGCCTGAAAGATCTTCTCTGCTTCATCCAGCCGGCCGTGTTTGAATTTTGTGAAGCCAGTTTCTGAGAGCTGAAAGAGCTCATTTCGCTTAATACCTTTGAGTTCTGCGAGAGATATCTTGTCGTTGAGAAATGCATACAAAACCTCTGTTAGGTGCTTGCGGCGCCCTGGGGTGGGATCGATGATAGGAGTATGCTTACCCGCCTCTAATTTGCCTTCTTCAACCATTAATAACTCCGTGATTTGCGCTGTCATTGCGAGGAACGCAGTGACGAAGCAATCTCTGTGCTTCAGGAGATTGCTTCGGGCTTCGCCCTCGCAATGACATTCCTTTCTCGCTTGTCTCGCCTTTCTCGCGTTGCTGGCGTTGCTCGCATATTTTTATCCAGCAGCAGTGTACTTGGCTATGATCTCGCGCCTTGTCCTGTTGATCTCGCCGATGGAGCTGTGTACAAACTCCATAGTGCTCGCAATATCTTGCATCACCTTTTGCATATCAGTCTGAAGCAAATTCAATTGAAACGAACCGTCGCGCGTCTTCTCTCTGCCCATCTGCATCATGCCATAGTAACGCGGATCAGTGGGCGAAAGGGTATTAAGCTCATTTGCCACATCGCTCATGCCCTGATTTATGTGATACATCTTTTTTCCCAAGCCTGACATGAGCACGCCGTTTTTTGTAGAATTGACTTTGGCCAAAGCTATGAGCACAAACTCCACACCTATTTTACCTTCCTTGGCTAAACTTATGATCTTTTGAACCTCTTGCTTTACCTCGCCCATCCTCTTTTGCATCTCTTGCGAAAGCTGGGCATCAAAGATCGTGCCCCAAGAGTCTTCAAGAAATTGGTCCCACTCTCCAATGGTGCCTTGCGCCATCTCGCCAAGCTCTTCAGGCAAAAGAGGCGCGCCTTCAGCTGGAATGCCCTTCCCGCCCACGCTCTGCCCCTTGAACTTGCCAGCACCCGTGCCGCTAGTGAGAAAACCGCTCATAGCGTCGCTTAAGAGCTCGCCCTCCTCAGGGCTTATGGTAGTGCCATCATGATGGACAGAAAAATCGTTTATATCAGGAGCCGGACAGCTTGCTTCAGAGGCTTTGATCTCTGCGTCCTGAACTATCTGGCTTTTAAAATTCCTCCACTGGTGGGAAAAAAAATCGGTAAAGTCGCTGATCTTAAACTTAGTCTCACGCGCAAAGATCTCGTGTATGTTACCGTGGCGGAGCTCTTCTATGATCCTTTGCTTCTCAGCCTGGACCTTTGCATCTTCCTCGCGAAATCGCAGCTCTCTTTCTGCTACGCGCGTTGCTTTTCTTATATCCGGCATGGGTCACCTCAATTCCCCACCCCTAAAACAGAAGCTAGATGCTAGAAATTCTTACTTCTGGCTTCTAACATCTGCCTTCTTCTTTTCTGCCTGCAATCTCTTTATCTGCTCGGTAAGCATGCGCGCACGGTTTGCAAATCTATCTGTGCCGTCAGCGTCTAGATCCATCGCATGCTTAAAATCGTCTTTTGCCTCATCCATTAAACCGTGGTGCATAAATATTTCGCCGCGGTTCGTTAAGCTCACTATATCCTTAGGATCAAGCTCCAGCGCCTGGGTGTATTCGGCTATTGCCTCGCCATAGCGCTTTTGCCTTTGCAAAATCGAGCCAAGCACAGAGTGATAATAGGCATTGTTCCAATCAAGTATTGCTAGGCCCTTAAATACCCTCTCTGCATCTTGATACCGGCCCTGCTTAAACTGCATGAAACCATATTCTGCCAGCTGAAAGAGCATCTCGGGCGTAAAGTCAAAGAGCTGGGCCCAGCCGATCTTGCCGTCTACAAAATCCTTAACCTTCTTAACTCCCCGATCGATCTCCTCTTCAGGAATGCCCTTTACCTTTTCCTCAAGGGCCTCGAAGAAATGCTGCATCTCAACTTCAGCTTCCTCGGGAGTCATCTCTAGAGCTTGTTCTTCTTTTGCCTCAGATTTTACCTTACCCTGTTTTTTCTTTTTCTCAGCCATGGCTAGCTCCGAAACCCTCAAAACTTTCGAAAAAACCGTATAATATAAAGTGTCTATAAAATTAGCATCCTATAGCCTCTCGGGCAAGGAATTTTAAAATCCGCCAGCAACCTTCAATTAGCTATCAGCTCTCAGCTGTCAGCCATCAGTAAAAAGCTGACAGCTGAAGGCTGAAAGCTGACCGCTACTCGAGATACAGTTTTTATGAAAAACGGGGGCTGCTTCTGAGCAAGCCCCCGGCATTCTTAATCAGTATTAAGCCTATGCATCCATTACCTCATTGTCGAGACTGTTCTCATGATCCTGCCTGCTGTCTCTAGCGCTGCCTTTGTGGTGTTTGTGAGCGTTTCGACCACCTGTGCAAACTCTTCCATCATCTGGCTTATGAGTTTCTGTGAGGTGGCGATAGCATCGGTCTCACTCTTCACAATGGTCATGGTCTTCATGAGCTCGTTTGAAGCAGCTGGATCAGTGCTGTTGGTCTGCACGTTTAATAGCTTGTTGGTCCAAGAGCGCGATAGTTCCTGCAGCTGGATCAATTTCTTACCCATCTCGATCTGCTGCTTGGCCTTGTCCTTAGAGATGATGTAGGTGATGAACTTCATGAACTGATACATTGCAGCCATATCGCCAGACTCGGCCATGCGGGCAAAGTAGAAGAACAGCATCATAAGCTGCTTGCCGCGGCTGGTGTTTTTGTTAACTGCATCCCATGAGGACATGATGTTGTCTTCCATGGCCATGGTCTTCATGTAGGAATCGGTGTTAAACGCTGGCATGCCAGTGCCAAGACCCTGTGCTCCCCAATTTGATGGGGGGCTAAACGAACCAGAATTGGTCTGCGCATTGGTTCCTGCGGTCTGCGCTTTGGCTCCAATACCGCCCTGCTGATTGCCAAAGTTCATATTCGCCGAACCGGACATGGGTTTGCTCTGGGAGCCAGCAGCCTTATTATAAGGATTCATATCGATTTGCTTTGCACCCTTCTTCATGAGCGCATTAGCCTGTTTTATCAGCTCTTGAAGTTGCTTTTGCTTTTCAGCTATCATTTTTTGATCCAAGCCATTCTTCTGCATCTCCTCAATCTTCTGTTGAAGGGCCTGCATCTGAGGTTCAAGTTGTTTTAATTCAAGATTTGCCTTGGCAACATCAGGTCCCACGGCTTCACTGGAATTTGCAAACTCAGCATTTTTGAGCTGTTTGGTGACATCACCTAATTTTCCATTGTAGAGCTCTGTTTGGGAACCATACCCATCTACAATCTTGAATTGTTCATTTGAATTATGATCTTTAGTACATTTGTTCCACTCAGACTCAGAGATCCAACCATCATGATCGGTATCGATATTGCTCTTATGAATTGT
>JBDRBN010000147.1:0-2300 GCA_043822785.1 Pseudomonadota bacterium | reverse complement strand
CACAGCGTTACAATTCGCTTTATAAGAATATTTTCAAGCTTTTCCTTTATTGCCATAGGATGAATAGATATAGTATACCAAGGAATAAGTAAATAAGTAAGAAAAAAGATCGCCAATGGCGACCTTAAGGTGCAATATATGCAGTTAACCCTTTTTTAGAGTTGCGTGCCGAAAAATGATTATGAGCCTAACGAGATTTGAACTCGTAATCTCCTGCTTAGCAGGTGTTTTTACATTAGACTATAGGCCCATAAACTTGAGCGCCCCAAAGGATTCGAACCTCCGACGTCCTGCTGTGAAAACAGGTGCTCTACCAGCTGAGCTAAGGGCGCGTTTGAATTCGAGAAAGAACCGTTTTAGATGATTTTCGAACCTTAATACATTGTATCTACTTTGTCAACTCAATTGGTAAATGCACATGATGAGATACATCGTGTGCAGTTTAGGGTATTTGAAAAGGGGTAGACTGAAGGCAACAGCATTAACCGGTACGCCCCACCAAGCTCTCGGCTACAAGACCCCAATAGCCTTCGCACAAACCTCCATGGGATTGCACACGATGTGGTCATCACGTACATGGGGTTGACAGGATTATTGTTTCGTGATAGATTCACTTGTAAAAATCAAGATAATGAGTTCTTTGTCAAAAGAAAAAAAGGAGGAATTACCCCGTGAAAACGAAACATGTATTATTCTCGATAGCGCTGGCATTTGCGGCGCTTGTGATATTCCACAACGGCGCTTCAGCGCAGTGGAATATCGCGGTCCAACCGGAAATCCGGACCGACAACTACATGCTCAATCTTACTGGCCAGACAAACAAGTGGGAGATCTACGGCTTTCTGACGACCGATCTCTTTGAGGCAGAAGCCGGGCCGAGGTTTCGTATCAGAAACCTTGGTTTGCTTGCCGATTCTCTTGATTTCACCTTCAGGGGTGGAGTCGTCTGGCTTCCCGAGGACGAAATTGTCGATTTCCAAACGTATGTCAGTGGGATTCTGAGAATCGGGCGAGTTACGCTCGTAGTGGATAACGAATTCAAAATTGCCAACCAGCATAATTTCGTCCCAGCCTGGGCGTACAACGAGGGACACCTTATTTACGCTCTTGGACAGGATCGTAAATGGCAGGTCGGCGGATTTTATGAGAGGTTCCACAACCCCATCCAAACGATGTGGGTCGTAGGGCCCAGAGTGTCGCGGACGTGGCCGGACTTCTGGCTGAGTGAGGCTGTGTTTGAAATCGGCCTGACCGATTCCCAATTCGTGGGCTTACTGCTCACGTTCGCAAAACCTACACATTGACCTTTTGAGTTTTTAGAATAACCTCCTTCTCAAGGTGGTGCCCCCGCGCTTGTATAGGCGGGGGTTTTCTTATTGGATAAAAAAGCGGCCCGCACCAAATAAATCGGTGCGAGCCTTTAAACGAGAGACTAAAGAGCGAACTACTGAGGACAGCGGAATACCCACAACTCATGGGAATAGTGCCAATATCCTCCACTGCAGGCGAGCGCAGTACTTAATCTGAGACTGTCATCAGAGATGACTGCATTTTTTTCATTGTGCTCGACGGTGAATACAAGCGAACCACTGGTTGGATTAACAACAATCGGTCTCATCCCTATCCGTAGATTTATGCCATATTGCTGGCCTAAAAACTGAAGACGGAGTTGTGGGCCGTCTTCGGGCATGCATTCTTCCAGCCCCAATCTAGCCGCTCCTTCATACAAGTCTTCGGTGAAACAATTACTTTTTTTTCCCGCAAGCTGGATGGTGCTGTAAGCCACCAAATAAATGTCGCTTTCATTGCTTGCCACCGAAAACGCTGGGTAATGAAGAATCATTCTGGCACTTTCATCGATGGTACACCCAGCTTTCACCAAAGCATCCTCGAAGTTACTCGCGGTTTTTAAGCCAGTGCCTACCTTAATCTTAAAAGCATGAATCGGCTTTATCGCCATTTCTCCGCTCCTTTGCTTGAATTCCGTTTCTAAAAAAACTTTGAGTTCAATTTTCAGCCTTTATTTCTGCTCCTACCTCCTCAAACTAGCCTGCTAAGCCATAAGTGTGTTTGGTTTGTTTTTTGTCAACGAACAATCTCTGATACCAAAAAACCCCTTCCGGCAGAAGAGGTCTCGTTGTGTTTGTTTTATCCTACGGGGCTATGCAAGCCGACAAACCTCTTGGCCGTGAGTGGTAAAAGAGTTTGTCTTTTTCTTAGAATCTACATTGTGGATGGCTTGTTTCATAGGTTAAAAGCATCGTAGCAGATCTACAAAGTATGTCAACCCCGTTAGAAAT
>JBDRBN010000146.1:0-12206 GCA_043822785.1 Pseudomonadota bacterium | reverse complement strand
GTTATCTCAACAAACCTCATATTTGCGGGCGCTGGTCGCACTCTACGCGTTGCCATGACAGATAAACGAAGGCATGAAGGACAAAAGCGTATCGCGCAGATCATCGAAGCGATAGGAAAACAAGACTATAACGTAAAAAAGGATCCTCCTTGCGTAACGTGCGCATTTCACAAGAACGCAACGTGCTGGGAGGATAGAAACGAATATCGACTTTCCTGAAATTGAAATCAAACATTCCCAGTATGCAAGAATCGCGAAAAGGGTAAAAAACAACAGGGTAAAAGGCTACAGAATGCTTAGGAGTCCTGAGACGTCAGAACCGGACGAAAGCCGATAGAGCGCAAGCAATATTCTGGAAGGCCGAAGATGCGATGAGCCGCGCGCAAGAACTCGGTAACCTCGTAGTCATACTCACAACTACGGATGACGAAATTACATGAATTCACCGAACATCGGCTTGAGGTCCACTCCCACACATTCCCGATCATATCCTTTAAAGCATAGCCATTAGCATATGCATCAGGATGATTAACAGCGCGGGTTGCCCTTACATCAAAATGTGCCTGTTCATGGGTAGCTGGAATAATAAATTCGTTTCCACTTGGACCCTTGGCTGCCTTCTCCCATTCCACTTCGGTGGGAAGCCCGCCGATCAGCAAAACTCCAATTCGCCTGCTCACCTCTTCGCCCAGCCATATTGAATACGCCGTGGCTTTGTCATGAAAAGCAAAAGTTGGTTGATAATCTCCGGCAAAGCTACTATTGAAACTTCGAACATCCTCTTGATCCATTGCCTCAAGAAATGCTCCATACTCGGCATTGGTCACAGGATGATCCAGCATGTAGAAGCCGCCAGTCATAATAGTTCTCAACGGTTTCTCATCATCACTTGCATAAGGATCATCATCTCTTGATCCCATCTGAAACTCGCCAGGGGGAATCCAACGCCACTCGGGGCCTAAACCAAACGGAGCCTGCAAAGCAATAACTGCTGCGGCTCCCGCAATCGTCGCTGAACCGGCACCGAACCGCGCAGTCATGCGCAGGACATGATCAACAGTGGCTTGATGGTTTTCGAGCAAAGACCTGATCCTTGTTTTTTGTTCAGGTGATACATCGCCCGTTGCAGGCAAACCGCGAATTACTGCCTGCAACTCGGCCAATGGGTGTCTTGTGGCACTTCCGTAAAACTCATCAACTGCTGCGCGTATTGCTGTGAGGACCCGCGCTGCAATAGGAGTAACGATCCCACCCGCCGGTACCCCATTCATAAACCCGGCCACACCGGTAATGCTAAGGGACTGAAGTGCTTGATTAAGCGTTGGCGCTATCATAATTTTCTACTTGTTATTCTTAAACGTTATGCTCTCTTATCGCATGTTCCTGCAGAAAGTTGCGTGGTTTTAATTAACCCAAATCCGACACTTGAAATCACTTGATTGTCATCGCGGGCCCGAAGAGCGTGGCGATCCCATGAGTGAGATCAGGGGGATTACTTCACCCACCAGGTGCTGTGTTCGCAATGACAACCTCGCTTAATTATTTAAATTGTAAAAGAAATGCATACTTTTAAAAATTAAGTGTCGGATTTGGGAATCAAAATCTGTATAATTTTTCTTGATATTATATACATTTTTGTGAAAGACGCTTCTCTGTTAAGTTGTGATAGAGCTTTTCTATAACTGTAATTCCGCACATTAAATCTAAATATTTTGTGTGCGGAATTTTATAATATATTGACAATTTCCGCACAGAGAACTATAAGTTTTTATATGCGGAAATTTGTAGGCCGACATAACTATCTGAAAAAACTAGAAAATATATGGAACCAGCATAAAGTCGGTCTAATCTCCATATATGGAAGGCGTCGTGTTGGTAAGACAGAGCTGATCCGCGTCTTTTCCAGAAACAAGGCTGCTTGGATATTTGAGGCAATAGAAGGCGAAAACACAGCATCTCAAATAAAACACTTTCTCAACCAGTTGAGCCAGTTCACAAAAGAACCATATCTTCGTGATTTGGATTATAAGGATTGGCCTCCGGTATTTGATCTGCTTTCAAATAAAATTAAGCAAAAAAAGGATCTGATCGTTGCCTTTGACGAGCTTTCATGGATGGCTGCTCGCAAAACAAAACTTATCAGCTATATAAAATACTATTGGGACAAGGAGTGGAAATACCATCCGCACCTCTTGCTAATATTGTGCGGCTCGGTTGCTTCGTGGATGGTAAAAAATGTGGTGAGGTCCAATGCTTTATATGGAAGAATCAGTGAGAATATCCTGCTGGATCCTTTAAAGCCCTTTGAAGTAGCAGAGTTCATTGGAAAAAAGCGAGGCAAGAAAGAAATTCTGGAATATCTGTTATCATTCGGCGGAATTCCAAAATACCTTGAGGAGATGGATTTCAACCAATCCATTCAAATCAACATTGATAGAACCTGTTTCTCCGCATCGGGTTTTTTTGTAGATGAAGCAGATAAGATATTCTACAACCAATTCAAAGAAACGCATATCTATAAGCAGATAGTCAGATGTTTATCCGAAAGTTCCTTGCCCCTAAAGGATATATCTCAAAAGATCAAAATACCAAGCGGAGGAGGACTTAAACGTTACCTGGACAACCTCATCTCTGCAGGCATAGTCGATAGTATAAATGATATTCGTAACTTCAAGTTAGGCAAAGTTCCCCGTTATTATATGATAGACGAACTGATGAGGTTTCATCTTCAATTCGTCTCTCCAAATATAAGCGAAATCAAACATACGCATAGCGCATCGCGCTTTGATAAGTTCACAAAAAATAAGTGGCATCCATTCATGGGAAATGCCTTTGAACGTTTTTGTCTTAAGCACCGCTATCTCATCGCACAAATACTGGGATTTGACTCAAAGGTAACCGCTTGCGGTTCATTGCTCAACAATAACAGAAATGGTTTTCAATATGACTTGGTATATCTCAGAAGTGATGGGGTCGTCAGCTTGTGTGAAATTAAATATCTATCTGATAAGCCAGGAACCGACTTGATTAAGGAGATGGAGGCAAAACTCAGGGTTACAGATATGCCCAAGGACATAACTGTAGAGAAAATTTTGATCTCAAATCAGGAGGCAAGCAATGCACTAAAGACGAGCGGCTACTTCCATCATATCCTCCACTCCGACAGGATGATATTTGCTGCCAATTCCTAGATCGTTTTTCTCTAACCTAAAAGGAATTCATGGACGACTGGGCAAAAGAAATACTCGCTTGCGCCGCTGATCCTGATTTAGGACTGCGCCAGTTAAAGAGCTTTGAGAAGGCCTATGCAAAGGCAACGGACTGCCAGTTTAACTGGGACGTTGTTGGAGCGCATGAGCTCGTGCGCATATTTGGAAACAGCCGTGTACTGTCAGAGCGATTGATCTCGCATCCGCAGTGGGCAAACGACGTCGCACTTTCACCCTACTCGATTGCCAGAAAACCAAAAGATGTGATCTCAGCCGAGATAGGCGCCATGGTGGATAGCGCTGGGTCACCCTCACCCCTACCCCTCTCCCCCTTCGACTCTGCTCAGGGCAGGCCTCAAGGGAGAGGGAGTGAGAATGCATTCATGACCGCTCTGCGCCATTACAAATATCGCGAGATGGCCAGGATCGTGATGCGCGATATCGCATGCTCTGCGAACGTAAGACAACTCTTGGCTGAGTGGAGCGATGTTGCTGATGTGCTAATCCAAGCTGCGTGGCAAAGGGCTTATGACACGCTCGTGCAAAAATTTGGCAAACCGATGTGTCCTTCGGGCAACGGAAATGATGCTGAATGTGAAGGCGCTGTGATAGCGCTTGGAAAGCTTGGCGGCAGAGAACTTAATCTAAGCTCTGACATAGACCTTATCACTATATACGCATCAGACGAAGGTGGAACGATTTCTCATAGCAAAAAAAATATTTCTAACCACGAATTCTATGTCCAACAAACAGCCCTGTTCACAAAGCTATTATCCAAGGTCACAAATCACGGGTTTGTGTTTCGCGTAGATCACGATCTGCGCCCTGAAGGAGCAGGAGGTCCGCTTTCTAATTCGCTGGATGCAGCCGAACGATATTATGAATACTTTGGCCATGATTGGGAACGACAAGCCTTGATGCGCGCAAGGCCGGTGGCGGGAAGTGAGAAGCTAGGCAATGCCTTCATAGATGCTGTGCGGCCGTTTATTTATAGGCGCTCTGTAACGCTAAAAGATCTTGCGCATATGAAAGAGATGAAGAAGAAGATGGAGCTTTCGTCTAAACGCAAAAGCGATGCTTATGATATTAAGCTCGGCCCGGGCGGCATACGCGAAGTGGAGTTTCTAACTCAGGCCATCTGTCTTTTTTTCGGTGGCACCCTTACAAACGTAAGACAGAGCAACACGTTTGAAGCCATAGATGCATTAGCAAAAGCAGCCCTCATTCATCCTTATGGCGCCGCCCGTTTAAGGAACGCGTATTCATTTTTAAGGCGCACTGAGAATATGCTACAAGCTGCAGACGACCTGCAGATTCACAAACTGCCAAAGCAACGCGCCGAACTCTGTGGGCTTGCACGCCGCATGGGATACCGCAATTTGGATGCCCATGATGCAGCAGATGAGTTCATGTCGGATTTGATGCGACACAGGCAAGGAGTTGAGCGGCTCTTTAAGGCACTATTTGTAGCAGACTACGAGCGGCTGGAGCTGATGGATGCAATAAGAGATAACGCTGCAAGAGCAGAAAATGAAGAGGAGGAAATCGAATCCCTGGCATGGTTCAAAACCCAAGAGACTAAGCGAATACAAGAATCTGACATCGCAGGCAGCATGCCTCTTTCTAGAGTGATGAGAAGGTTAACCCTCGCAGCTGAAGCGATTTTGGAATGTGCATGGGACATGGCTAAAAGACAGCTTGAAGAAAAATACGGCGCACCCCTTCTTGAAGATGGTTCGCGCGCAGGGTTTGCTATTGTAGGTATGGGATCGCTAGGCTCGAGCGAAGTGGATTATGGTTCAGACCTGGACCTGTGCTTTATCTATAGAGGCCCAGGAAAGACGAGTGGCGAAAGATCTATTTCAAATGTGGAATATTTTACAAAGCTTGCACAGAGAATCATCTTCATGGTCTCCATGCCCGGTCGTTATGGCCGCGCATATCAGGTTGATTCAGAGCTAAGACCATCAGGGAGCGAAGGCACGCTCGTTGCCTCTATCGAGTCATTTCATAACTATCATAAAAATGATGCACACATATGGGAGCGCCTGTCCTTACTCAAGGCGCGCGTTATCACAGGTGATGACGAGTTCATAAAACAGGTGCGAAGCGAGCTTAGCGAGCTCGCATACAAATCGCCCCCCCCTCCTGCTGACAAAATTAAAGAAGAGATCGCGCGCATTCGTGAACGTACAATATCAGAGCGCATAAAGCCTAAAACTCATACCTATAATATAAAGATCGGCCCTGGGGGATCTGCAGATGCGGATTCAATCATACAGTTTTATCAACTCATATATGCTAAGGATCATGTGGAGCTATGGAAACAAAACTCGTTTGAAGTGCTAGGAGCGCTACATGACTCAGGCTTAATGGACAGCACTATATTCCAAGAATTAGAAAATCATATATCATTCTATAAAAAGATTCTATCTGGTCTTCGCCTTCTTACCGGCCGCGCAACAGATGAAATAAATATGGAAGCTGATTACATAGATGCCCTTGCAGAGCATATGAATTGCACATCGCGAGATGAGCCGGCAGAAGAAATCAAGCGTCATATGAATGCTGTGGAGACATTGTTTAACAAAGAGATTGCTCAACGTTCTTGACTTAAGAAACCTCTTTCATTACAAATAGTTGAAGGGTCGGGTCCCCCGACCCTTCATCCTGAGCCCTTCGACTCACTAGCGCTCGCTCAGGGTAAACTCCGCGAAGGATCTCTATGAGGGGGAGCCATATGCCACTTGAAGCCGCAATATTTGACCTGGATGGAGTGGTTGTCGATACCGTGCCAATTCATTTCAAGGCTTGGAAACGGATGTTTAATGAATACGGTCATGAATTTAGCTTTGAAGATTACAAACAAAAGGTAGATGGCATACCCCGCTACGACGGAGCGCGCGCCATTCTCACTGAGCTACCTGAAGACGAGCTCAGAGAAGCAGCTGATAAGAAGCAAGGATATTTTAGAGAGTTTTTGGACGGCGAAGTAATTCCTCGCTACGACACCACCATAAACCTCATCAACCAACTTCAAAAATCAGGCATAAAGGTGGCAGTCATCTCCTCGTCCAAGAACTGCCCGCTCATCCTACAGAGGATAGGCATTTTCGATCGACTCGATACAGTAATCTCCGGCAAAGACATCACAAAAGGAAAGCCTGACCCGCAAATTTTTCTCATGGCAGCCGATAGGTTAGGAGCAACGCCCCACTGCTGCGTGGTCTTTGAGGATGCGGTGCTGGGCGTAGAAGCGGCAAAGAGAGGCGAAATGAAGTGTGTGGGTATTGATCGTTATGATAATCCAAAACGCCTGGCTAAAGCCGACATTATAGTGAAGGATGCCGGCGAAGTGACGGTCTCGATGCTTAAGAAAATGTTTGAATAGCTCGCCGCCACCCTTTTACAAGTTAAGGGTTATGGCAGGCACAAGAGGGGATAGCCAATAATGTACAGCTGGGAAGAGTTTAAAGAATTTTATCCACCCAAAAATTGGCTTGTGCGCGAACCTGCATGGGTTGCTGCTCAACAAAAGACCAGAGAAACCCAGTTCACGCTCGGCAACGGCGACTTCTGCTGTAGGGGTGTGCTTGAGGAGATACCATACGATTCAACTCCGGGCACATACATTGATGGACTATTCGACCGCACAGGCGCACAGATAACCGAGCTCGTCAACTGCCCCAATCCCATTAACCTTCGCATAGACACATATGGCGAAAAGCTGGACATGATCGCCATGGATGTTTTAAAGCACGAACGCGTGCTCGACATGCGCAATGGAGTGCTAAACAGACAGACGATATTTCGCACTGCTCATAAAAAGCGGGTCCTTTACCAATCGCGCAGGTTCATAAGCATGCATGATAAGCATCTGGGCGTGATGGAAATTCATGTAACACCTCTTGATGCAGCCATGACGTTCAACATACAAACCACCATAGATACAAGTGTATCCAACAAAGGCGTTCTCACCGAAGGACGCAAGATTCATTACCAACCACATGAGGTATCTACAACCAAAGATATCTCCTACTTGTGTGTCAGAACCTTTGAAAATCAAACGCTACTTGCCTATGCAAGCTCGCTCGAAATCTGCAGAAAAGAACGCTGCCGCATGGTAGCTGAGCGTGCGCTCAAACTGCGCGTGCGCAAAGACGAAACCATCACATTTCGCAAGTTTTTTACGCTTTATACATCTCGAACCGTTAAGCCCCATCAAATAAAAAAGCAAACTATCGGGGCCTTGAAGAGGGCGCATAAGGCTGGGCTAAAACGCATATATGAAGAACATGCAAGGGCGTGGGAGAAGAAATGGAAAAACGCCAATGTAGAGATTGAAGGAGACTTGCCAGCTGATCAAGCTCTTAGGTTTAATATCTACCACTTGATCATCGCTGGAAATGAAGAAAATGATAATGTCTCAGTAGGCGCTCGCACTCTTTCTGGCGAAGGCTACAGGGGACATGTATTCTGGGATGCAGAGCTATTCATAATGCCCTTTTTCATATATTCCTTTCCATGGATTGCCCGAAACCAGCTCATGTACAGGTACCGCAGGCTAGGAGCTGCTAAAGCAAATGCCGCAGCAAAGGGCTATAAAGGCGCCCTATTCCCGTGGGAATCAGCTGATACTGGTGAGGAATGCACCCCATCTTGGGCCAAGGGCTATGATGGGACTATCATCAGAATCACCACTCTCAATTATGAGCATCACATAGTTGCAGATATAGCATATGCAGTTGAACACTATGTGCGGGCCACAAGAGATCTGCAGTTTCTTTGGAAATATGGCCTGGAGCTGATGATGGAAACAGCTAGGTTTTGGCATAGCAGAGTAAAGCTAAATAAGAAGAGAAAGCGTTATGAGATCCACGATGCCATGGGGCCTGACGAGTTTCACGAAAAGGTGGATAACAGCGCCTTTACAAATATTCTGGCTCAATGGAACCTTCAAACAGCTTGTCGATGGTACAGGTTGGCAAAAAGTAAATATCCAAAGAAATTGGCAAAGATTACGCGCAGGCTAAAACTCGGCGAGAAGGAAGTGAAAGGATGGTACCGCGTAGCATCAAAGATTTACATGCCCTACAATCGAAAGAAGAATCTCATTGAGCAGTTCGAAGGGTATTTCAAACTGCGCGATCCACGCATCACCCGGCTTGATGACCACTTCATGCCCCTTCTCCCTTCCGGAGTTGACTATCGCAATATTGACGAAACCCAGCTCCTAAAACAGGCTGATGTGGTCATGTTGTTCTTTTTGCTATCAGATCGTTTCAGTCTTCAGGAGAAGAAAAAGAATTATTATTATTATGAAAAGCGCACCATGCATAAATCATCGCTTTCCCCTGCCATACACTCGATCGTTGGTTTAGAGGTGGGCGACGATGATAAGGCGCTTCATTATTTTGCACATGCAGCTTCTACCGATCTATCTGACATTCATGGCAATTCAAACGAAGGCATGCACGGAGCATCATCCGGTGGAACATGGCAATCTTTGATGCTGGGCTTTGCAGGTATGAGGGTTCGTGAGAATGAGATATCCTTCACGCCTCGCCTGCCTCCCGACTGGAAGGCGCTCAGATTTGCAGTGTGGTATCACGGTGCGCAGTTAAGAGTGTGTCTAACTCATTGCTCCACTAATATATTGATCGAACATGCGCCACCACAAGGAAAAATCTTTGCAAATGTTTATGGTATAAGAAAGCAGCTTGCAATTCACAGATTCGTTACATTCAAAGTGCCAAATGCAATGAAAAAGAAAAAACGCAAGTGCTTAAGCGGTTAGCACAAGCAAAGGAGGTAATCCTATGATGTTAGTAAAGGAACTGATGACTCGCAAAGTATATGCAGCTGATGAAGATGACAATGTTGTATCGGTATGCAAACTGCTCACTAAACATAACATTAGCGGAATTCCTGTGGTGAGCGAATCAGGCAAGCTCAAGGGGTTCATTTCTGAACGCGACATCATAGCCGCAGTTCCAAAGTCCACTTTCCTTACACTTAAAGCAAAGCAACTCATGTCGCGCAAGGTTCGCACCATCCCTCATGATGCTCCTATAACGCAGGCATCCAAGATTTTTTCTGAGGAAAAGTACAGGCTCCTTCCCGTACTAAAGGCTAACAAACTCGTTGGTATAATCGCGCGCAAGGATATCGTAAAGCAGATGATCGGCCATTATTATTGATGAGCATTCAGCACTGAGTCGTCGGCTAGAATCTAAAAGGGGAATCAGTATGAACAAAAAAAGAACAATTAAGAAAGACGCACCGAAGATGCGATCCAAAAAACTTCGCATTGCTCATGTTCACTGGGGTTTCCCTCCAATAATAGGTGGTGTGGAGACACACCTAGTGGCCATGCTTCCTACGTTTGTCAACATGGGGCATAAGGCATCTCTGCTTACTGGATCCGCTGATGGCTATCTCGACAAGTATGAGTTTGAAGAAGTAAAGATAAGAAGGAATACCCTGATGGACCTCAACTGGCTATTTAAGAGAGGTTTGGCCGGGCTGGACGAGGAGATTCATAGGCTCTTCACATCCTATGTGGAGGAGATGAAGCCAGACATACTACATGCCCATAACATGCATTACTTCAGCAAGCCACACGCCGAAATACTTGCTAACATCGCAACTAAAAAGGGAATACCGCTAGTGCTCACTGCCCATAATGTTTGGGAAGAAAATCTCTTTTTAGATCTCACTAAAGATATTCATTGGGATTACATCATCGCTGTATCACATTACATAAAGCGTGAGATTCTTGTGGTTGGAGTTAACGCCAAAAATTGCAGTGTCATACATCATGGAATAGATCACACAAAGTTTCATCCCCGAACTTCCACAAAGGATACATATAAAAAATATCCTCAACTTAAGGGCAGGCAAGTCGTTTTCCATCCAGCCAGAATGGGTATTGCAAAGGGCTGCGATGTTTCGATCAAAGCATTCAACATAATACACAGGCGGTTTCCAGAGGCGATATTGGTGCTCGCAGGAACAAAGAATACGATCGATTGGGGAGCTGTCCAACAAAAGGACATCGCCTATTTTTTAAGACTCATCAAATTCTTTGGATTAGAAAAGAACGTGCTCGTTGATGCCTACAGGCTTGATCAAATGCCAGGGCTCTATGCAGCCTCGGATGTTATTATCTACCCCTCAACCGCTATGGAGCCATTTGGCCTTACCATGCTAGAAGCCATGTCCACGGCAAAACCAATAATCGTAACATGCGCTGGCGGCATGCCCGAGATCATTCAAGATGGAATCAACGGCTTTATAGTGCCAATAAAGGATTTTGAATCACTGGCAGGTCGCATATGCAGGCTTCTTGCTGAGGACAGGCTGTGCGACGATTTTGGTCGCACTGGCAGACAGATGGTCGAACACCAGTTCACAAAAGAAATTATGACCGAACAACACATTGAGATATACGAACAACTTTTGAGGTGACCGATATGAAAAATATTTTACGAATTTCAATTCTTCTTATCGTGATTCTAGTCTCACCGATGATCCTGGCACAAAGTCTCGACACTTCCAGCTCAGCCCAATTCTCGCAAAGCAAAGAATGGAACAAAGTGGGCCCACGCCTTCAGGAGCTTTGGCTTTCAGCGCTCAAACAAAACTTTCCTACACAGGATAAAGTCTTGTGTTTTGTCAGGGTCCGCAGCTCTTTTGAGAGGGGTGACCAATCATTTCTTATAAGCTCAGGGTTTTCTGTGCAGGTCATATCAGGATCAATTGCAAGGGGGCGGATGTATATAAAAGACCTGCCAAGTGTGGCAGGCCTTCCTTTTGTAGAGTCAATCAAGTTGGCAACGAAATAAACGTTTGGAGTTTACTCAGCGTACCCCTTTTCAACCTTTTCTAGCTCTTCTTTACAGCGAATGCAGAGTTCTGCTACTGGCCTTGCCTCAAGCCTTTTAATGCCAATATCTTCGCCACAGCGTTCGCACACGCCAAATTCGCCTTCGTCGATCTTTTCGAGCGTTTTGTTTATCTTTTTTAGGAGCACGAGCTCGCGATCTCGAAGCCGCAAATTAAGCGTTTGGCCGGTTTCGCTAGAAGCAAGATCCACCTCATCTGGAAGGTCAGCCTGTTCCACAGCCATACCTCCTTCACGGGCAGCCTCAGCAATATCCATAATGGCGTTCTTGCGTTCCAGCAGGAGCTTTTTGAACCGCTCGACATCCTTTTTCTTCATAATGGCACCCCCGTGAGGACGCGAAATATTCCTCAAAATGCGATCTTCTGTCAACATCAAATAAACCCTTCTAATATTGCATACAAAGGATCTCTCTGCTAGAGACCATTTTATGAACAAAAGGCAAAAAGGCTTTTCAACTATATCTGAGATACTTAAAGATAGCACAAATCGCCTCGGAATTGGCAATAATCTGTACCGCTATAAACTTTGGGATCTGTGGGCAGATATCGTAGGAGCTGAAATTGCAGCAAATGCTAGGCCAGCCAGGTGGTATGGAAACACATTGGTAGTACGGGCCCAGCATCCAGCATGGATTCAGGAGCTAGGCTTTCTGAAATCGCAAATGATTGAAAAAATACAGAGTGTCGTTCCAAAAGCCAGACTCAAGGACATCAGATACGAGGTCGGAAGCCTGCCACCAATGCCTAAAATTGCTGATAAGACAGAGGCGACCATATGTTGCGAACTCGATACGGATGAGAAGGAGTTTATCGATTGCGCATCAAACGAGATATCAGATCCTGACATCCGTGAAGCTGCCAAGAAAGCCATGTGTAAAAGTTTTGCGCTAATGAAAAATCATAGAACTCGGCATAAATAATTCGCCCCCTGACCCTGCCCTCTCCCTCGAGAGACTGTGTCGCAATAGGGGAGGGTTCAAAGTTCTTTGACAAAAAAATATGAGAGGGCAGTGGAAAGCAATGCTTCAATATATTAATGATATGCTATAGTTTTTTTCCGAAAGGAGCAAGGTTATGGCATATCGATGC
>JBDRBN010000145.1:0-6843 GCA_043822785.1 Pseudomonadota bacterium | reverse complement strand
GATGAAAAAGATCCTAATATGCTGTTGTTTAATAGCTGTTCTTTCCAGCTGCGCCACAGGTGGACCCAGGCGTGTGCAATATCCCAACGCAGTGACGCCCGAGTCACAGCTTGCCTTTGATGCTGCAAGGCAGCTTTACCTAAACCATAAAATCGTTGCTGCTGATTCGGCTTTTGCGAGTTTCATAACAGATTTTCCTTATACTGAACTTACGGACGAAGCGCATTTTCTGCGCGGTGAAATTGCTTTCACGCAAAACAAGTACTCTGCTGCTGTAGATCACTATCGCTCATCATTTAGCCAGATCGACTCGCCATTGGTTGCGCCAAAGGCGCGCTTTAAGGCAGCGCTGGCTCTATACAAAATGCGTAGATATCAGGAAGCACTTTCTGAACTCAAAAACATAAACCGCCATGATGCCAGCGCAGTTCTTAGCCTGCGGGCAGATTCGCTTGGCGTATACGCTTCAAGGGAAGCCAATAAATCCCGCAGCGAAAGTATAATTTGGTATCTTGGCCTTTTGGATGACTATTCAGAGGGCGCGACAAAGAGCGCTGCTACAGGCGTGCCTGGCGAGAAGATCGTGCCTGAAGCAGAGGCCGAACTCTTTGTAAAGGAGTGGATAGAAGACAGGAGCGTGGCTGCAGAAGATGTGGAGGCGCTTTCTATGAAAGAGATGAAGGGCAAACGCTCTGGCGGTTTTGTACTCTATAAGCTTGCGCTCACATATCACAGCTCAGGCGATAGTGCTTACGCTAAGCGCCTTCTTAAGAATTTTATTTCAGGATACTCAAAACACGAATATTACGGAGCTGCCAGACTACTCATGAGCGAGCTGGGCGGTGAAGTGGGTGAAGCTGCAGAAATTGCAGTGGGCGTAGTGCTTCCACTTTCAGGACGGTATGCTGTCTATGGAGAATCAGTGCTTCACGGCATCGAGTGCGCCATAGGCCTTTACGAGCCATGCGTGGGCCCGGGAGGTGTTAGGCTCGTGGTGCGCGATTCTGCATCTACAGTTGGGGGTGCTCCAGCTGCGGTTGAAGATATAGCTAATGATAAAGAAGTGGTAGCAATCATCGGGCCCCTTGAGTCGTCTCAAGCGCCAGCTGCAGCAAAAAAAGCCCAGGAGCTGGGCATGCCGCTCATCTCCCTTTCGCAGAGAAGTGGAATTGTAGAGATAGGCGACTATACGTTTAGAAATTCTGCATCAACACAATCCGAGATTTCCACCCTGGTCGATTATGCTATAGACAAGAAAGGCTGGAAGCGATTTTTTGTGATTTATCCTGAAAATCGTAAGGGAGCTGAATACTATCGTTTATTCTCCAACGCTGTTAAGGATAAAGGGGGCAAGGTTGTTGTAAGCAAATCCTACAAACCCAGGCAGCTTCAGTTCGTGAGCGAGCTTCGTGGTCGCGGTGCTGTAGAGCTAGCGACTGAGCAGGCGGTTGATCTGAACCCGCAGGGCGTTTCGTTCAACGCTATCTTCATACCTGATTCTCACTGGGTTGTTGGCTCGCTCCTTCAGATGATGACGCTCTCTGGAGATCAGAAGGTGCAGCTTCTAGGTATTTCCCGATGGAATGATCCTGAGCTCGTGAAGAGGGGAGGCGAATATGTGGAAGGAGCCTTGTTTGCGTCTTCATTCTTTAAAGAAGCTCCAGACCCAATTGTTTCATCCTTTGTGACCAGTTTTCATCAGGCATACAATGTTGAGCCTACGCTCTTGGAAGCGCTCGGGTTTGATACCATGCGCATGATAACTTCTGCGGTAAGGGAGAGGGGGGCCTTGCACCGTACATCCATGCGTGATGCGCTTTCACGAACTTCCAATTTCTCCGGAGTTGCCGGATCCACTACATTTGATGAACTTGGCGACGCCAAACGAAGGATGTGGATACTCACCGTGCAGGGCGGAAGGATAAAAGCTATACAGTAACCAGTTACCAGTGATCAGTGACCAGTAAATTCCAAAACGTGGGAGTAAACGCTGGTCACTGGTCACTGGTCACTGGTCACTAGTTACTGGTCACTGATTATGAATGAATTCGAACTCATAGCAAAGATTACCAAATATGCGCCAAAAAGAGGTGAGGATCTTAGGTGCGGTGTTGGCGATGACTGTGCTGTGATAGCCGGGCCTGGCAATAAGGACTGGCTTGTAACGCAAGACGCCCTTATCGAAGGCGTGCACTTTAGGCGAGAGTGGACCGATATGGCAACGCTTGGCCGCAAGACTCTTAGTGTGAACCTAAGTGACATCGCAGCCATGGGAGGTATGCCGCGTTTTTACCTCGTCTCTTTGGGCATGCCCAAAGATCTAAAATCCAAATGTGCTGAGCAAATCTATGCGGGCATGCACGAGCGTGCGCAGGAATATGGTGCAGGCCTCATTGGGGGCGATACGGTGAGAAGCTTAGCAGGCCTTGTGCTCTCGATTACAGTGATAGGCGAAATTCCGAAAGGTGGGGGCCTATTCAGATGCGGCGCAAGAGCTGGGGATGCTATCTTTGTTACTGGCATAGTGGGCGGTGCGGCTTTGGGACTTAGTTGTTTAAATGCAGGCATAAGCGATGGCGATGCAGCTTGCTTCATAAATAGACACAAAGATCCCAAACCAAGAGTGGCAGCCGGTAAAATTCTTGCAGAGAGCAAGATGGTGAGCGCCATGATAGATGTGAGCGATGGCGTTTTTGCAGATTTGGGACATATAGCTGATGCAAGCGGAGTGGGGTTTAGGATACAGCTTGCAGACCTTCCGGTAGATGAGGGTTTCAGATCTCTTGCGCGAAAGATCGGTGCTGATCCGTCTGAGCTGGCAGTGGCTGGAGGAGAGGATTACGAGCTCTTGTTTACATCGCGTCCCGGGTTTGTGGACAAGCTCGAGAGCAAAACTTTTGCAAAGTTTAAGGGATTGTGCGCGACCCGCATTGGGGTGATCGCGCGTGAGAAAGACAAGCGCGAAGTGATCGACGCTGACGGAAAGTTCTTTGTTCCAGCTGTAGGCGGGTTTGATCATTTTAATTAGTGACCAGTAACCAGTAACTAGTGACCAGTATCTGGCATCCAGGATATATTACTGAAGGCTGATAGTTATATAACGAGATACAAAAATGCTTTCGCTTGCCATCATATTTATTCTGCTTATGTGCTGTTCTGCTTTTTTCTCATCGTCAGAGACAGCGCTTTTTTCCCTATCGCAAGTTCAGGTCCATCAATTTAGTGAAAAAGGGGGGAGGTCAGGCAAGAAACTTTTGGCCCTGCTCATGAAGCCGCGCGATACGCTGGTAACCATTCTTCTAGGCAACGAACTCGTCAACGTATCCATATCTATTGTGGGAGCAGCGATTATAAGCCGCACAATTAGACTTGGCGTGGAGTCGCAAACGTTTTTAGCAGTCGCCATCATCACGCCCATAATCATGATCTTCTGCGAGATCGTGCCCAAGAATATAGCGCTTCGTTTTGCGTCACCCCTTGCGAAAAAATTTGTATATCCCATACATATCTTCTATCGCCTGATAAAACCTATTCGCATTATACTCACGGCGATAGCCGGTCGCATGCTCAGGCTCTTTAGGGGCACGACCGAAGAGGAAGGCCTGATGATAATGGAGGAGGAATATCGCAGGCTTGTGGACATGGGCAGGAAAGGAGGCGCTATTGAAGAGGAAGAGAGAGAGATAATCCATAAGGTGTTTGAATTTACTGATAAGCGGGCCGGCAACATAATGACACCTGTTGAGCGCATCTTCGCGCTTCCTATTGATATGCCATATGAAAGGTTGATGGAAGAGATAAGGAGCACGCAGTTTAGCCGTGTGCCGTTCTACGAGGGCAGCCGTTCCAACTTCATAGGCATACTTCACGTTCGGGATCTTTTCTCTTTTAACATGAGACGCGCTGCAGGCGAGGATGCACAGCTGCGTTCGCTCCTGCGCGAGCCGTTATTTGTTAAACAAAACGCTCCGCTAGAAGACGTTCTCAAGGAGTTTCAAAAAGGGCGCATGCACATGGCGCTGGTAATGGACGATGCAGGAAAATTTATGGGCCTGGTGACCATGGATGATGTGCTTGAAGAGCTATTTGGAGAGATAGAAGAATAAATATATGCGAGAAAGGCGAGACAGGCGAGAAACGCAAGACCGGTAATAAGAAATCATGACGATAACGGTATTAATAATAGTGCTTCTGATATGCTTGCTTCTGGAAGGTTTTTTCTCGGGCAGCGAGATGGCAGTGGTGAACGCTGACAAGTATAAGCTTGCTTTGGCTACTGACGCTGGATCAAGGAGGGCGAGGCTTGTTTTGCATCTGGTAAAGCACCCTGCGGATTTTTTTGCTACTACGCTTCTTGGAACAAACATATGCTTGGTAACTGCATCTGTGATGGCGACCTTCTTCATCATCGATCGCTTTGGCCCGGCCTATGCACCATTTGCACTTTTGTATTCGCCAATTGCGCTTATATTCGGAGAAATCGTTCCAAAGAGCATCTATCAGCACCATGCAGATAGGATTGTGCTAAAGATCGCGCCGATTTTGTTAGGAGTTTCGTTTGTGCTGTATCCTGTAGTCTGGATTTTTTCAAAACTCACAGATCTTGTGCTCGGCGGCATAAAAAGGAAAGCGCCGCATGAGCAACCCATCTCCAAAGATGAGCTTGAGATCATGATCGACGTAGGCGGCAAGCCGGCAGCTAGCGATGTGGAGGCATATGAGCGCACCCTCATATCCCGACTCTTTGACCTTGAGGATAAAAAGGTAAGGCAGATCATGACGCCCCTTGTGGATGTAGTATCCATTTCAGCCGAGGCGAGCCGCGAGGAGGCCTGCCGCGTCCTAGACGAGAGCGAATTCTCACGGGTTCCCATAATAGAGGGCGATGCGTTCAACGTCGTAGGAGTTCTCACAGGTACAGATCTTCTATTTGGCGACCCAAATAAATCCCTTCGACAGCTCATGCGGCCAGCATACTATGTGCCTGAGGAGATGCCGTTGGATGAGCTTTTGGTGGCAATGAAACGAGGCAGTCAGCCTATAGCTGTTGCGGTGGATGAGTATGGTGCGGCCACAGGAATTGCAACTGTTGAGGATCTTATGGAGGAAGTGGTGGGCGAGATCAGTGATGAGCATGATGAACTACCTCCATTCTACAAGCGTCTTGGCAGACACAAATACCTCTTAAGCGGGAGATTGGAGATCGAACACGCAAACGAGAGGCTGAGTCTTGGAATACCTGAAGGTCCATATCAAACAATAGCAGGATATATGATGCATGTGCTGGAGCATATTCCAAAAAGAGGTGAAAGCTTTAGAGTGGGTCGCTTTACGTATATGATTACCAGGTCCACAGACAGAGCTGTGCTCGAGGTCGAAGTAGTGCGTGAGGCGGACAAGATAGAAGGAGGAAAAAGCTAATGTCCATCGCATACTTTGACTGCTTTTCCGGCGTCTCTGGGGATATGATACTCGGTGCGCTCATAGATGCTGGCATGCCGCTTGCGCATCTCAAGCGTGAGCTTAAGCTCATATCCATAGGATCGTACGAGTTGGTATGTAGGGGAAAGAGGGATTTTAAAGGCACTGATCTAAAGGTGATTGCAAAAGAAGAGCCATACCACTCTGGTTATAAAAACCTGGATAAAACCATTGCCCAAAGCAAACTCAATAAATCCATTCGCGAAAGGGCGCGCGCTATTTTTGAAAAGCTAGCGCTTGCTGAGGCAAAGGTTCACGGCACTTCTATCGATAAGGTGCATTTTCATGAAGTGGGAGCTTGTGATTCTATAGTGGATATCGTGGGCACCGCTATCGGACTGGATTATTTTGGGTTTGATGAAATTCACGCATCGCCGCTTCCTTTTTCGCGCGGAAGCATTGCGTGTGCACATGGCACTCTTCCTGTGCCTGCACCAGCCACGTTGGAGCTCATCAAAGGGATACCTCTTGAGAAAACGAGCGTGCGCGAAGAGCTGGTCACTCCCACTGGCGCTGCTATCCTCATAACAGTTGCGCAGCGATTTGGCGAAAGCCCTTTGCAAACAGTTAAGGGCGTGGGCGCAGGCTTTGGCGACAGAAAGATCAAAGGCCGGCCAAACATGCTGCGCCTTTTGATAGGTGAGGGATTTTCAAGTCTCATCATCGAGGCAGATATCGATGATATGAATCCACAAATATTCGATCATGTGATGAAACACCTTTTTCAAGCTGGAGCAGTTGATGTGACCCTTGCTTCCATACAGATGAAGAAAAATCGCCCGGGCGTGCGCCTTTCATGCATCTCGCCCTGGGACAAAAAAGATCGCCTCATCGATATAATGCTTTCTGAAACCTCCACATTTGGCGTGCGCTTTTGGCCTGTGGAAAGAAAGGCCCTTATCCGAGAACTGAAAAAGGGCAAAGTGAAAAAGGGCTCCATCACGTTTAAGGTGGGCAGGGACAGCACAGGCAAAATCATCAAGGCTTCTCCTGAATTCGAGGACGTAAGGAGATTGGCCAAAAAACAAAAGCGCGCGGTAAAGGATGTGTATGCCGAGGCAGCTGCTGTGGCTGCAAATTTGGTCAAAGGATGATTGGGCGGGAAATATCGTGCCTAATCAAAACCCCTTGACTGATAAGGGGAAATGCACTAATTGCGGCAAGCTCTATTGAACATGATGAAAGCGAGGATGATATGTCGATGAATCAGAAATACACGTGGCACGATTTTCTTAAGGAATATCCAGAACATAGAGAAAAGAAGACCAAGCGCAAAAGCAGTGAAGGCAAAAAGGCGTTTGAGTCAGCTTATAAGGCATATATTAAGAAATACCTGGCTGAACAATCTGACAAGTACGATAA
>JBDRBN010000144.1:0-15627 GCA_043822785.1 Pseudomonadota bacterium | reverse complement strand
TTTTGGGGTCAGCCCAACCCATATGGGCCATACCCCTCTCGATTAGAGTGAGATCTCTAGCAGCAGGCCATGCGCCAAAAATATCGCCGGACGTGGGAGTGGTTGCACATAACGGCAGGGGGCAAAGAATAGGTCTTAACGACACGATTGAATTCATAAGATATCCTGTTGCTCCCACCTGTGCAGTGCGGGGTTTTGGCTTACTCCGTCTGATTTTACTCCGTCTTACTTGGGTTTGACTGGTCTGTCTATTAGCTTTTGGGGAAAAATGGAGCTAGCTTGTCAGCAAGGTCTATCGTTGTAGCCTTTACTAAAATCTTCAATTGGTCATTTATAAGCAACTCTTCAATGAGAAACTCTGCTTTATCTATTTCACCATCTTCATCGAAAAACACCCTTATGCCATGCGCAGGAATAGTTATCATTCCCCCTTGATTTTCAAGTATTTCAATAAGTTCTTTGACTGTTATTTTTCCCCGAAAGCCTTCTCTCAAAACATCGAGATTATAGCTAAGAATAAAGCCCCTAAAAATCGACCCATGTATTTTTTCTAAAATTGGAGAGATGGGTATTTTTATATCTTGGCTTGGTTTAGCGCCGACAATGTTGCCTCTCTCGTTAAGATAGATTTCTGAGCCAGCCTTAATCGTAAATCTACCAACTTTTGTGTCTGCTGCTGATATGCCACTGAAAATATTGCCGTCTTCATAGTGAGGCAAAGGTTTTCCAGCTTTGAAAACAACTCCTACAGGAGTGGAGATATTTGTTTTTGGATATGTAGTATATCCAATTTTTGACAGCTCAAAACCTGTTGAGGCACAACCCACACAAGTTAAAAGCGCTGCTGCTGACATAAATTTTAGCCAAGGTAAGCTATAAGGGCCTTGCAAACATTCTGTTTTTGCGGGTTTTTTTCGATCAGCCAACAGCCTTACTGTACCAGTAACATGCAGACCACTGGTCATGTCTCTAAATGCGTTATTGGGTGTTACAAATGAATCGCCAGCAAAGGCACAAGGTGTTGGATTGGCAAGAAAACCTGCCTGAAATGCAGCGATCTGCGCAAGCGAAACCGTTGGAATGATTGCGTTTATTTGTGTCGGTCCCATCATGGTAATTATCTCAGCGGAGCTCTATATTAATTTATAATTATTACCACAACGAAAAAATCTCATCAATATGAACGTGGCTTATGCCAAGCCAGTGAATCTAAGAAAAGGCCCGCCGCGTTAATCGTGTTGCGTTAGTCTTGTTTTGCACGTTGTCTTTCTCGATTGTATTCCTGGTCAGGATCATGACAGCTAGGGTTGCTGCCACCAAAATCCCTAACCGTAAAGCTCCAAATATAGTCTTGATCCAGCACCTCACCAAGCAGATTCAGCACTCCATCAACAGATGAAGAAACAGAGACTGTAATCTCATCGCCAAGCTCATATGCTCCTAAAGGAGTAAATCTAACAACGTATTCCGCTAATCCGGATTCATCATCCAAATGTTCTTCATAGCCGAACTCGCCTTCAACCACAGCTCCATTTGCATCAGTTACTATTATTGAATCTGAATTTAAAGTAGCCTCGTCAACCGCCTGGTTAAATACGATTTTAATAGGTCTGCACGGCGCAACCAATTTATGACCAGCATAAGGCTTTACCTTTATTATCGAAAAAATTGTTGGGTCATCTGCTGCACATTCTGTATCTGAATCTATAGAATCCAAGATGCCGTCAAAATCGCAGTCACGACCATAGGCTGATCTGAAGCCCATTTCACCAAGCCCTTCAACGTCTGCAAACATTACCATATGGCGATATCTATGGGTCATCTGTCCTAAATCGATGTCATCACCGGCTTCCAATTTAAAAGTCTGTTCACCATTAATCTCTAAATAACCTTCAAGCTCTTCATCTTGATTGTAAAATCCTATCATCCATGTTCCGGCACGCAGCCTGATTTGCCATCTGTTATTCCACCTATAAATTTCACCATTCTCACCCTGGCCAAGTGCGTTCATGGCTCTGACGCTGCAGAGCGTATCAATGCAGTCAGCAGTATCTGCATCTGAAGTTGTTGTGTTTGAGTATTTTGATAAAAGCGCAGAATCCTGGGTTGCTATTTCTCCTGATATAAGCCTTGTTGTGCTGTCAACTGCATCTGTAGAAGATGAGCCGCAGCTTGTAAGTAAAACAGCTGCGCCAAGCAAGGTTAACACTGCTGCATAAAGCAACGCGTTCCTATAAAGATAGTTTTTCATATTTCCCCCTCTCTTTGAGTCCCTTTTGCTTTATTATGTGTTTCATCGTTTCTTCCTCCCAATAATATTCTACTCCAGCAGATGCTTGGTCTCACTAAAATAAAACAAAATCCGTATTCATAATGAATACGGATGATTTTGATAACTATATGATATTAATGTAATATTATTAAATTAGCGCTTGATTATGGTTATAATTGAAGCCTTAATTGAATACAATATCCTGAGACGATCCCATCTGACGTCTGGGTTCGTTTTGAGGCTCAAAAGAACCGTCCCTGTAGTGCACTGATCCAAGGTCGATGACCTCGCCATCGGGCTGTGCACTGTCGATTTCTAACCTATTGTTGCGATTTCCCTGATCATCCTGTTCAAAGCTAAATCCTCCTAAACTGGATTCACCATAGTACACAAATACTGAATATGTGTGTCCTATAGATAGAGAGAGGTTAAAGTAACCCTCAAGGTCAACGTCCGCCGAATACAGCCTGTTGTTCTCGTCAAAAGCTTTAACCATCAACAAAGACGTGTCGATTTCCACCGCCGAATCATTCTCAAAAGAAAGCAATGGCGAGACATTGGCATCAGCCAACGCGGATTCTATTTTACCGGTCAGAATGACCGTTCCCGTAGGATTGCCTACATCAGTCACCCCGCAGGAAATGATAAATGATGCTAACAAAAATAATATTGCTAACTTTATCTTTTTCATATTCAGCCTTTTGGCGTTGTTAAACGATGAAGCTGTATTCCTAATTGGTATACTTCTTCATCATCGTTCTTTGCTCCCCTGCCATCAAGATAACTAATAATCTGAGCCCTGAAATCATTTATGATCTGTGCAATCTCAGAAACATCCTCTTTCTTACACGCAAAAGTCATGCCGGCAAAATATCGTTCTTCAGGTGGCTGTTTATGAAGCGCATCTCTGGCCATTTGCAACATCTGATCATGATAGAAATAGACCGCCGATTCAAACGATTCTGGCCCTGTTGAAAGCACCGACTGAGCTTGAATGAGCCTTTTGTTCTTATCATATTTAAGCAATTCCAATTCCTTAAGCTTGTCAATTGCCTCTCTTACCTGCCTTGGAGTAATGCCTTGCCCTATACGCTTTGCAAGCAGCCTGGGATTTTCTTTAAAATCTTTTGTGGTAACCAGTTCGCGTAAAACAGGAAAATACCACCTTACAAGATACTCGTACTGATTGTGCTTAAGCGTCTCGCCATATCTTTTGAGATATGAAGACATTTCTTTAAGGTATGACGCCTTTGATTCTGGAGTTGTTGACTGATTAAAATTTACAAGCAGTTCGAAATATCTTTTTTCACGACACTTGAGCTTTAGTATTTTCTGAAAAACTGGAAGTGTTGATTTTGTAATATTTCTTTTACCTTTTATTACTAATTGCAGGTGGTTTGGAGACTTAAGCCCTGCCCACCTTGAGAACGCCCTGTACGAAAAAGCGCTGTTGCTTTTCTTCATCAAAACATACCAGTCTTTAAGGTAAGCTCTGTAATCATCGTATTTGAATACATTCGGTTTTACCATGAGCACCCCTTCCTACATATATTCTCTCATAATCAGCTCTAAATTCGAAAAAAATAATGAAGGAGTCGTATTCATTTTGAATACATCTATCATGTTCAACATGTTGTAAATATTCAGTTTTATAGTGTTTAGCCAAATTTATATGGACATAGGCAATTTGATTAGCGTTACACACATGCGTTGCTCACTCGACCATGCATTTGGTTACTTGGTTTTCATTGCTCTGTTGCCAAAGGTTATTGTTGCTAATACATAGCACGCCATGATTGCCAAAATATCCAAATGGATTGCGATTGCAGCGCTGATCGCCATATTTCTGCCGGGCGCCGCCATGGCAAAGGAGCCCGAAGAACTCCGGTTAAACTGGAAGATAGACCTTGCAGCAACCTCTATTGCCGCATCTGGCTGGATCATCACCATGGCAGCTATGGGTCAGATGGCGCCGGCCGGATGCAGGTGGTGTGATGTTAACGCGTTTGACAAGTGGGGACATGACAACATTAGGTGGTCAAACACGGGCAGTGCCAACAGAGCTGTTCACATAACCGGCTTTGCCTTGGCGCCACTTGCAGCTTTTGGGCTGGATGCCTTTGCGGCTCATCAAAGCGGCAATATCTCTAATTTTCTTACAGATGCGCTGATCATTGCCGAAGCAAGTACGCTTGCTGCTTTTACCGGGCAGATTGTGAAGATCGCCTCCGGCCGCCAGCGTCCCTACGCCCATTTTGGAGGCGGCTCGCAAAGCCCTAGTGACAACATCTCCTTTTATTCCGGCCACACCACGCTCGCCTTTGCATTGGCCGTATCGAGCGGCACCGTGGCAAGCATGCGCGGCTACAGCCTTGCGCCCTGGATCTGGGGCGCAGGCCTGGGAATTGCCGCGACTACCGGATACTTAAGTATTGCATCTGATCGGCACTATCTCACAGATGTTATCGCAGGTGCGGCAATCGGATCTGCATTTGGTTTTGGCATCCCTTATCTCTTTCACAGGCCGCGCGCGCGCAATCCAAAAACACCTTTGGTTTCTGTTCAGCCTGCCCACGGCGGCGGGCTCATCACCATTGCAGGCATGTGGTAGAGAAATAACTGATGGTTTATTGGTTAGATTGTATGTGCGAGCATATGCTCTGTGCCAATTTCTCTGGCGCTTCGAGTGGAATCATGTGGCCGACATTTGGAAGGATATTCAAATTCGAATCAGGAAGCGCATCGTTTAACCAACGGGAATTGTCTATAGGAACGATCTGATCGCAGCTTCCGGCAACAACCAAAGCAGGCTGCGATATCTTATGCACTTCGTCGTACAGATCAAAATTCTCTAGGGCGTTTAGCTGGTTTAAATATGCATAAGCAGGTTGAGGTATTGGATCTTCCAGCCTTTGTTTTATATAGCTCTCGCATGAAACGGTTTTTTTGAATTCAGGACCAAACATCTTTTCGTATACTTCCGACAGAAGCTTAGGCGACACATCTGTACGGTGAAGCAGCGCGCTTATTTCATCTGACATTGGATGAGGCCTGCTAAAAGAAGGCAGCGTGGAAACTAACGTTAATGTTTTTACCAGATCCAAAGAGCGCAATGCCAAGTCCATTGCAACGCATCCACCCATAGAAAAACCCACAACATGCGCGCTTTCACCAAACACCTGGGTCATGAGCGCACGCAGGTCTTTTGAAAACTGATCTATTGTATAGGGCTCTTTGGGCTTGTCGCTTTGCCCTACGCCGCGCATGTCAAACAATAGCACGGTAAAGGATGCGCTCAGATGTTTGGCGCAAAAACTCAAAATGCGGGTATCGCAACCCAGACCGTTGATCATAACGAGCGGGGGACCATTGCCTGTTTTTTCATAATAAATATTTATGTCATTGCATTTGATAAACGGCATAAACAGAGGCGTCCCATATTTACTCGAGCACTTTACAGTTCGTCGTCTTATCACCTTGAATTAAGCGCGCTTCATCGCCTTTGATCCAGAAGACTATATTTTCGTCGCCGTATCTGGCGCCAGAGCCAGAGATAAGATGATTGAGCGTTAGTGTTTTGCCAGCCATCGTTAAGGTCATGTTATCCTGCTTGTTATCGAACGTTGCTGTTAGTCTACTACCATCATCGCAGGTGTATGTATATTTCTTAAGATTGCGCGTGCAGCTTGCACAAAGAATAAGCACCATCGACATTAGAATGATGTGCTTGATATTCACAATACCTCCCCCTATGACATTCTCATGACAAGCCGTTTTCGTGAGTTTTAAGATTTATAAATCAGCCACCTCATCATATAAGGATGATAATTTATTCTTTCTAAATCTAAATTTTGTGCCATGATTATGACCAGTTCGCGCATCAAAATCTACCAAGATATCTCCTCTTTCTATAGCACCAATAAATTTATCTTTCGAAAATCCCGATAACATAGTTAATTTCTGATATTCATAATAATCCTTACCACTATCTCTTTT
The DNA here is from genome assembly GCA_043822785.1 of Pseudomonadota bacterium. Taxonomy (GTDB): domain Bacteria; phylum UBA10199; class UBA10199; order 2-02-FULL-44-16; family JAAZCA01; genus JBDRBN01. Next base: position 9,359 of record JBDRBN010000144.1, on the reverse strand, counting down.
AACTGCAGCCTCCACAAAAAAACAATTATGCAACTTAGTTGCAGCCTTATGATATAGATCGTCAAAACCCCAATAGGGTTGTGGCTCAAGCTCCTTCAAACCAACTGCATGCTCAACGTCTTTAAGCCACCCTGCATGTCGTGAGTTGACTTCTCTATAATCAAAAGACACTAATATTTTGTTGTTTGAATTATCTACGATCACAGCAAAACCCCGATCGCTACGCCCAAGAGAAGATATTGTCTGTCTGAAACTCTTTTCGGTTTTTGGATGAACCTTCCCTGCCTTTTCATGCCGCCATCCATACAAAGGCAATAGAATATTTGGCACAATGCGCAAACCACGTGGTGATGGTTCTAAATGAAAAAGAGTTACAAGGGAAGTTGACTTTAAACGATGGCACTTGAGTTCCCATTCAGCAGCGTTAGGAATTGGAAGATTGTTTTCTTCAATCCCCAAAAGGGTGTGTGTTAAAGTTAGTTGAAATTGGGTAAAGAAAAGCGGTTCCAAACCTGGTAGAGGTGGATTTGAGAAGTCAACCACTACCGAAAACAGGAGGAACCGCCATGAGGAAGATAGCCAGGATTGGTCGAAAGTCCAAGAGAAAATATCGCAAAATGGCAAAGGTCATAAGCAGCGAGGAGTATGGCGAACTCGGCGTGGATAGCCGCGTTGAGCTGATTCAGGCCTTGATACCGCTGGCGCTGATGAAGGTAGAGGAGGAACTCGAAACTGAGGTTATGGCTCTTGCCGGAGAACGGTACGCGCGTACTGGACCTGTTCGGTATGGCAAGAATCCGGGATCGGTGGTTCTTGGCGGGCAACGGGTTGGGGTCTCGGTTCCGCGCGTACGCGATCGAGCTGGAGGGGAAGAGATACCATTGGCGAGCTATCGGCGATTGCATCATGGAAAGGATTGCGATGATGCGTCGCTGATCCGTGTGCTCAAGGGTTTGTCGTGTCGCGATTATGAGGCAGCAGCGATGGCGGTGCCAGAAGCCTTCGGTCTTTCGTCATCTTCGGTTTCGCGCAGGTTCGTCCGCGCGAGTGGCAAACAACTGAAGGCGTTGCAGAATCGGGATCTTTCTACCCACAACATCGTAGTGATCGTATTGGATGGGAAGACATTTTCGAAAGACGATCTCATCGTTGCGCTGGGGGTGACACTCGAGGGATCGAAGGTCGTGTTGGGGTTTGTCGAAGCGAGTACGGAGAATGAGCGTGTGACGAGCGAATTCTTGCGTGGCCTGCTTTCCCGAGGGCTCAACATAGACGAGGGTGTACTGGTGGTAGTTGACGGATCGAAGGGTCTTCTTGCCGGCATCCGGAAAGCGCTTGCCGGACGGGTGCTCATTCATCGCTGTAATTGGCATAAACGCGAGAACGTGGTGTCGTATGTTTCAAAGGAAGAACAGCCAGTGTTACGGAAGCGTTTGCAGCGCGCCTATGATCGGCCGACCTATGACGAATCAAAGCGGGAGCTTATGAAAATCAGGAGAGATTTGGAGGATCGGAATCAATCGGCTGTCGGAAGCCTTGATGAAGGTTTTGAGGAAACACTTACACTTCATCGTCTGGGCGTTTTTCCTCTAGTGGGGAAAAGCTTGAAGACAACCAATTGCATGGAGTCGGTCAATGCGCTTATCGAACAGCGTTGCGGAAAGGTTGATAACTGGAAGAGTTCGTCACAGCGGCAGAGGTGGCTTGCTTCAACCCTGCTTGACATTGAACCACGACTCAACCGCATAGCCGGTTATCGTCATCTTCATAAACTAAGAGCTGCTTTGAAAAAGGAACTCAAACTCAATGAAAAGAAAATGAAGAAAGCTGCATGATATGAACCGAACCGCTTTTCAAATTTCAACTAAGATTGGGATTGACCCCCCCAAAAGATCTTCTAAGGTATTTCCTATACCACCTGTATTACCTGGCCACTCATTTTTTATCCAGCCCATTTGCCTTATTTCTTGCAGCTTCTCGATCAAAGATTCCTTCGAATAAATTCTTGGCATCTAGGCCTCTTTAAATTTCGAAAAGATTTTTCTGTGGGCTTGCAACATTCGAGGAAGAATAATCTGCGGAAATATGGTCACTATTATGTTTTAGAAAATGTTTAATCCTGTCCTTCGCCATTTTGCAGTATTCTTTAGAAATATCTATACCAACATAGTGTCGATTAAGTGATTTTGCAGCTATTGCAGTTGTGCCAGATCCTATAAACGGATCTAAAATTATATCCGCATTTGTAGATGATATGATTCGTTCTATCAAAGCGATCGGAAATGGCGCTGGATGTAAGTTTTTTAGCTCCTGCGTAAACTCCCAAACATCTCCATATGCATTTGATTTAGGTGCTAATTTGAACTTCTTTTTTGCAATTAGATAAATCACTTCATACGTTGGTAAATAGTAGCCACGATTAAAGTTTATACCACCCTTTCTTTTCCATATAATAATCTGTCTTACTGGAAATCCTTTAACAATGTCGTGTCTATCTTGTAATACTCCTGCCTGAACCCTCCACTTATGATTGTAAAAGAAAGCGCCATCATCTTTAAGAACGCGCATAACTTCGGATATACATTCGCGCTGCCACTCTACGTATTCATTATGTGGCATGCAGTCATGATGGTCAGAGTATCCATTAAGGAGAGCAGCGTTTGCCCACTTCCCACCCCTTCCATCTTTCATCCCATTACCTGTAGAATTTTTTAGATTATAAGGAGGTGATGTGACAGCTAGCCCAATAGAATTCTTAGGTATTTTTCTTAATACATCTATACAATCACCGCAGATGATTTTATCTTTAAAATCGTCGGGATATTTTAATTTTACCTTTCTACCCATGTTTTAACCCTTAATTTATTCGTATACCTATGAATATTTCTTAAAAAAGTAAATATATGTCCTATCATCTGCTCCCTAAAGGGGTCCGACACTTTTTATCGTCAATAAAACAACAAGTTGCAGCTACAAAAGCGTCCGACACCTTTTTATTGGTTTTTTATAAGTCGAGCAATATACGGAGGGTGCTTTCAACTTTAGACATGGTTATATCTGAAATGCAGCCTAACTTTTTTACTAACCGCTCTTTTGAAATCGTTCGTATTTGATCGCATTTAATGAAGCTTTTTTTTGTTAGTCCCCCTTCATCCGCTTTAACTCTAATATGCGCAGGAATCTTTAGCTCTGTTGTAGTAATTGGAAGAATCATGACTAGCTCGGCTGGACAATTATTAAAGTCATCAACTGAAACCACAAGCGCAGGCCTCTTCTTGTGAATCTCTCTGCCCTTACCTGGAGGATTTAAGTTCACCAACCATATCTCTTGCCGATAAATATCAAGCATCGTAGTCAATCCTCTTCCACTCCATCATCGATTGCAGTATCCCAAGCCTCCCGTTCAGCCAATTCCTCTTTCCAAGCTTTATCATCTGTTTTAAGTGCTGAATATGCATCGCTACACCTCTTGAGAAATATATGCCGATAATAGCTCTCCAAAGCCTTATGTAAAATTGCCTGGTTGGACTCATTTTCTTTTTGGGCAATTTCCCTGAGGATCTTTTGTGATTCTTTATCGATTCTTACTGTTGTGCTTTGCATTGGTTCACCCCTTAACAATTTAAGCATACAATATTGTATACAATATTGTCTACATTATTGTTATCGTCATTGTAACCATAAATGTTGCTAGATATTTCAAAAAAACACCAAAAACGAATATTATCAAAGCATATCATAGAGTTTCCAAATTTCACCCCTAGAGGTGACCTACGGTTTTCTTACTCTGTCTATCTAATTAAAAAACGCTGTTATAATAATGAGTTAAATAGTTTTGCTCCGTGACATGCAATTCTATTGAGAGATTTTGTCGCATTTCTACTGAGCGGCGACATCCGAAAATTTCCGAGCAACTTTTAAGAGAAAGCTGCGATAAAGGAGTTGTGACGTTTAAACTAAATCCATGCATAGCAAATCCTGGGGCATATATATTGCCAACGTCTTCTTTTGCACCATCAAGTTCGTGTATCTCTACTACTGGCGATTCTTATACACAGGCAACTGTCTACGGTATTCGTAGGCCTAATGCACGAACACACACCTTTTTGTGTGAGACAGCTCAAGCCTTTTGTTCAAAGGCGAAAACTGAAGGGGTACCCAGCTTCGAATTGACTTCGAAGATGAGTTTTAGTGATTATCTGAATCGTTATAATGAAGCAATTTTTCATCGCTGGACCCATCAGCTAGCGATTATCGCTGAAAAAGCTGCACGGTCTGAATTGGCAAGCAGAGCTGCTGACAAAGCAGCGGGAATAAAGCCTTCTATTATAAGGAGACGCTCGCCCCCTCGTCTTCCTTTATGGGAACTAGATAACACAATGGTAGACTTAGAACCGCCCCTGTCAGAGACAGAAATGGATGCTATTATAAAGGTTCTTGATGAACTAGAAAAAAAATACCGGTATTGCGACGGATGGAACGACGGACGGGGTAATGTTTTTTTTCGAGGGACAATGAAATCCGCTAACCACTTCTCTTTTTTCAGAAAAATTTACGTTAACCCTGATTTTAGAACAATTAGAGGTTTTGTTGACAGATTTTACGAACTTCTCGAAACGGAAAACCTTTCGATATTCAATAGTAAAGTCTACTCAGAAGCCTGGGTTCGAGATAAAACAACGACTCTTGAAGGAGAACGCAAGATTATCGGCCAAGAACATAATGTTTTTTGCATCTATCTGCCTTGTGATAACCAGGTGGTCCCTATCCTCCATGCCATCGAAAAAAGCGCAATCGAGTCAGAGACTACATTATATGCTCAAAAACCAAATAGCTATCCTAAAGGAATTCATGCTTTGGGTGGGTGTGTCATTCTCGGTTTGGACATATCCGACCATGGGAAATCATTTGATAACTGGACTAGCTCTATACTCTGGGCTGCCTACGCTTCTGCAGAACGATTCATTCAAGATTATCCTAATGCCAACACGGAAGAAATTCACACAATGATTAATGCAGCTCTAATAGCTGAATTGAAAAAAGTAAGAGGCGTCGAACCAAAGGATTTCTTGTCGTTTCCTGGATAACACATGTGGAGATACGCTGAATCCCAAAAGCATCCGACACTTTTTTAGCGGGACCCATCTTACTCCGTCTGATTTTACTCCGTCTTACTTAGGTTAAGATCCAGGTGATAGACAATTGGCGGGCGGCCTTCGTGAGAGAAACATCGTTTGGTGTTGTATTTGATCGGCTTAAATCCCATTTTTTCATATATATGCCGTGCTGCACCCATGAATTCTGCTGTATATAGATAGATTGCAGAACTTTTAATCTTTCTTGCGCGCTCAATGCATTCTTTGATCAAAAGCTCTCCCAAGCCCTTTTCGCGGCCATTTGGCCGAACGCTTAGTATTCTTATAGAAGACCAGCCCTTTGATGCAGTGCTAAACTTGATTTTTCTAGCATCTGCATAGAATTGAACTGCGCCCTCTATGTTTCCGTTTATTTCAGCAACTATTATAGTACCATGCTCTGATGAGATCGTTTCGTGAATACTCTCCATCCAATCGTTCCACAAATCTTCTGGCAACAAAGGCCTAAACTCCTTACACGCCTCCATCACCAGCTCTTCCACAACCCCAAGCTCATCTGTCGTCGCATCACGTATTTTTATACTTGAAGTCATGTTTATATTATTATTTTACTCAGCTTTACGTTAGTTATGTGACTTTTTCGATGATCAATCTTGCCTGAGGGAATTGTTTAAGAAGTTGTCTTCGATCGCCTATTTCAAAATCGGCAAAGTCAAATCCAGGAGCTACTGTGCAACCGACTAACGCATATGAGCCGCCCGGCGCAACACAAGCGCCAAACCATTTCTTTGCCTTTACTACATATTGAAGGATTTCACCCCTTGCTACGTCCGCACCTAGCACAGTCTCTTTCACGCTTCCTGTCTCATCGATCTCCACTATCACAAGAGGATCGCCTAGATAAAAATGCCACACTTCATCAGATGCTAGACGATGTAATTTTGACCTGTCGTTAGACTCTAACAGATAGTAGATTGCAGTTGAATAGTTCCTACTTCCCTTAAGTTCGTTTACTTCGACTTTTCCCTTTGCCCTATAGCTTTCCCTAAAGTATCCGCCTTCAGGATGCGGCTTGAGATCGAGTATTTTAATCAGATCTTCTGTACATAGATTCTTCATCTCATTGCTCCACTACAAATAAAAATTAATACACAAAAACTTCTGACACATTTTAAAAAAATCATTTCCAAGGGCCGCCCGGAGGCCATTTCAAATCAAATCTCTGATCCTGTGAAAGAGCTAAACATAGCGGCATTATGAAATCATGTATCTCATGAATAACACAATCTAGTTTTATTCCCGAATCATTCGATATGCCCTTGCTTACAAATGCATTCCATTGTGCTTGTTTTACAGGGTCTTTATAGAATGCTTCTGACAGCGACACGGGATCCATTTCTGGAATAAACGTCCGCCTTCTGGAAAAAGTGTGTCGTATTGCTTCTTGAAGAACTTTGGAGTCAAAAGGAAAGATATTTTGGATAGACCAGAGATCATAGAAATCGCGCATGCGACTGTTCAACATGCCAAGCACCACCATTGTCTCAAATTTTTCGGCAACAACGGTTTCTTTTGGATAAATTGATAACTCTGGAGACGGTAAGTTCAAAATAGAAGGGTACTTTGCCTTTTCAGGAGATGGAGTAATGGCGTCGCCAAATCCAATATCAACTTGAAGAGGTATTCGCGCAGAATCAAGATAAGCAACTAAGGTGACGCGCACACCGCCATATTGTTTATTCTCACGAATTTCTTCAGCATGTACGCTATCTATATCAAAAGCTAGACCATCATCCTTTTCTGATATGCTGATAATATCTTGAATGACCTTCTTCAAGTTTTCTGGATTGGCAGGAACAATGCCAAGCAAATCTATATCCATTGTCGGACGATATGCTGACCCGCCCCATACTATGAAAAGCGATGCGCCCTTAAGCACAAACAGTTCCGAATAGTTGGACACGCTTAACCGATACAACAATCTCTCAAGCGCGAACCTGTTGAGAATATATTGAAAATCTTCTTTGCGCTCTTTCGACTTGTTGAACAGACGCTGCCTTACCGAAGCCGCGATATTCTTTCTTTCCTTTTTGTTCATTGCAGTGATTCCATATAAGGCCGCATGACATTCATAACACGACAGATTTTTGCATATTTATAAATATCATCCATCGTGGCCTTTCGCTCTCTCCAACATTCTCGCAGAGCCTCGATCGCAACCTCCAGACCGATTTTATTTCTAAACTTGAAACAGTCTGCGACAGTCTTGGCTGGCGAATAAATGCAAACTTTCACTCCCTCGATTGTATGCACCTCAATTCCCTTTCTTAGAGCATCTCCTGAAAATCGAAAAACTCGAATAGAAAGCTCATCTGATTTCGGTACTCTGGCCTTAACATCTATCGCAATCCAAACTTGATGCGGAAGCTGTGTTGTAATGTTATGAAAGCGAAGGGCTGAAAGAAGGCAGATAACGCCATTCGGAACACGCTTTGCAACTTCAGCAAGAGAGTGGTGTTCGGTAATATCTGCTTCCTTAAGGCGGTAGAGCCCTCTTCCCTCGCGAATGAGCTTTCCTGTCTTGACGAGTCGGCGAATATACTCTGGATGGAGCTTAGCAGCTTTAACGTCACGTACACGAAGAAAACCCTTTTTTTTAGCTAGGTTGAGAACTTTCTTCTTCTTTTTTGAGGTCTTTTTAGTCATCGTTATGTGTATTTATGTCGGTAGTTTTAAATATCTACCGACAATTATACACAACTAGACTTATTGTTCAATTGTATTTTGAAGCATCTATTAATGTTTGGTCATGAAACTGATGCTGTCAGCTGATAAATTTATTTATTCACATTATACGGACAAGCCTGTTGGCAGAGGTCGCAGCCGTAGGTGTCTTGTGAAACATGCTTTCGCATGTGTGAAGGTACTTCGCCTTTGTGCTCTATCGTGAGATAAGAAACGCATAGATTCGCGTCCAACGTGCGCGAAGCTTTTAATGCATTTGTAGGACATGCGTTTATACATAGGTCGCAATCCGCACAAAGGTCTTTGGCCGGCTCATCAGACTCTATCTCAAGATCTGTTATGATCTCACCCAGTACAAACCAAGAACCAATCTTTTCGTTTAACAGGATAGTATGCTTTCCGATCCATCCGATGCCAGCCCTGGCAGCTAACGCTTTCTCTAAAATGGGACTTGTATCCACACAGAACTTTGCACGCGCTTCTAGTGCATGTTGTTTTATGTTATTCCAAAGTTCTTCGAGCTTTTCGCGAACAACCTCATGATAATCCTGCCCCCTGGCAAAGCGTGCTTTGCTCTTTTGAGTTAATGGAGATTGCTTCGCTTCGCTCGCAATGACACCCCTTATCCCGCTTCCCCCATACTGAAGCGCACAACAGATGACCGATCGCGCACCAGGTAAGAGCGAAGTTGGATCGCAGCGTTTTTCTGGATTACGCGCAAGCCAGTTCATCGAGCCAATACGGCCTTCGCTGATGGCACCTTTGAGATATGCCTCTTGGTCTACGGGATCGGCAGTGGTGATACCACATGCAGCAAAACCTGCTTCAAATGCTTTTTGTTTAATTAGGGATTTCATTTGTCTTAGGAGATTGCTTCGTTGCTGCGCTCCTCGCAATGACATACGTTTCTTGCGTGTCTCGCCTTGCTGGCGTTGCTTGCTTAAGTTTGTAGCTTTTTACCTACCTTCTCCTCCACACTCTCGATCTTTGCATCCAGGCGGCCTGTCTCGCCTTCGCGGGCGTCGATCTTAATCGAGCATTCAATGCGATGGCAGTCCTTGCGCATGTCATCATAGCATTTCTTAACAACTGCCATCACATCATCCCACTCGCCTTCGAGTGTAGTACCCATAGAGCCCATGCGGTAAGCCAGCCCGCTCTCATCGATGATCCTAAGCGAGCGCGCAACATAGGATGAAACCGACTCGCCCTTACCCAACGGAAACATTGAAAAATCAGCCAGTATCATAAGACATCCTTTTTTTAAGAAAGCAGTTGCTTTGGTATTTTTATTAGCCTATCAGAATATATCAATTATAAAAGGGGTTTATGCTTACTATTAAGCTTTATTTAAAAATCGTTTTTTTTATGGTTTTTTTAATGGCGCTGATCGGGTGCACGCCCAAAACAAAGCCAATTGATCAGAAGACATCTGCTCCAATTTTGAGAATCAGCACTGATATGAGCGTTGAACCATGCGGACAAAGGAGATTGGAAAATAAGATTTTATATATCTCA
>JBDRBN010000143.1:0-6565 GCA_043822785.1 Pseudomonadota bacterium | reverse complement strand
GGGTGTTGCGATGGTGAAAGCTGGTGTTAACGGCAGAAAGATTCATGCTGCCATACACAAATTTTTTGAGGATAAGGGATATCCTACTGGCGTTAAGGCTGGCCACAATCAGGGCTTCTTTCACGGCACGGGTCATGGCATTGGTTTGGAGATACACGAAGAGCCGGTGCGTATTAATTGGAAGAATTTCATCTTAAAGAAGGGCCATGTGACGAGCGTGGAACCAGGGCTGTATTACTCTGATATCGGAGGCGTGAGAATTGAGGACCTGGTTTATGTAACAGGCACAGGCTGCAAAGTCCTGGCTCACTTCCCCAAGCAACTCGAGATACTTTAGGTGTTTATTCTTCTGCTGTGATGCCCCACGTGGGGTCGTCGAAGGATTCGCATTTGCCTTGGGTGCATCGAGCCAGAAGCGGGGCGCATGCCATGAGCGTGCACATGGTCTCTTCTTCGCATTCATCGCCCTGCACGGTTTTAACTAACTCTGCCAATCCTTTGTTAGCAGCTACAGCGCGTCCGCCATTGCAGTGATCGCAGCAGCCAAGTTCCACTATGATGCAGTCATCGTCGATCTCACATGCTTCCCACATGTCCACGACCTCATACGTGCATATTCCTTCTACGCATTTGGGAAGTTTGTACCCGCACCATATATCTGCACAGGCTGTATCGCTTGAGCAAGTAGGTACATTTCTTTTTTTGACGTCATTCTCGTAATCCTTGTTTACCACTGCGGTTTCGTCTCCAAAACAGTCAGTGCAACAGGTGAGTTCAACAACCGCACAGTCAAGATCTTCTTCGCAGGAGATGACCTGACCTTCGAGTGAAAGGGGCGGCAGGGTGCCTGTTCCACCTGTGCCTCGCGTGCCGTCATTGAGACATGCTGAGAAGAGGATGATTGGAAGAAGGAAGAATAATCTGAGAAGTTTTTTCATGGTGCCCTCCTTTGAAATGCTGCCTTACAGGTATATAGTAGAGCGCGGATGCATATTCAAGAATATTTTGCGGGGATTGCTTCGTTGCACTCGCAATGACAATAATGGATTACGGGCTTTGCCAGGCACCCTTCCATTCGCTTTTGGGAGGGGTGTTGGCTAGCACACGAGACCTCTTTAGAAGAACCTGTGATGGGCCATCATGAGGATGTTCTGCCAGGATTAAACTAAACAAATGAGTCGCTCTTTCAAAATCGCCTTTGAGATAAGCTTCTCTGGCTTCCAAATATTGAGGAAGTTGCGGAAGTATGATGCCGGTTTTACCTAAGAATTCATAAATAGTGATGAGCTTATCTTGAGCTCCATAAAGAAGCGGGTCGAGCGGACGAAATGAAAAGTAGTTTTCAGCCTCGGCCTTTACGGCATCGTCCACTATTATCGCGGTTCTATAAGTGCGGTTGAGCGCCCTCAAAGTGCATGCCAACTCCATTGCTTGTCCTGTTACATTGATATCGCTCACTCCGCGCGGGCCTAGGTTTCCAACTGCGGCCGCACCCGATGTGATTCCCATACTTAAACTTAACCTCTCGATTCCATAGCGCTTTGAGATCTCCTCGCGGGCTTGTGAAAAACTCTTGAGAATATGAAACGCTGCTCGGCACGCAATGAGTTGATGTTCCTCTTGCGGAAGGATCGCGCCGAATACAGCACGGCACTCATCGCCGGCCCACGAATCGATAAACGCCCCGTATTTAATAAGGAGCCTGGCAAGTGCGGTTCTGTATTCCCTCATAAAAGGACACAGGCGTTCGGCCGGGGTTTTAGACGCGATCAAACCGTAGCCGCGTATGTCTATGGCTAAAGCTGTTATAGTATGGGTTGTGCCGTGGCTTATTATTGTGCCAGGCGTGCGAAGTGCTTTGTCGAGCATATCTGGTGCAATGCGCATCTGGAATGTGCGCATGCGAAACATTCTTGGAATCTCTATTACAAAAACTCGCCATGCTATCGATATAAAAAGCAGCGCCAAAGCGTATATTGAAAAATGAACAGCCGGCAGAAGGATGCCAGTGTACAAAAACAGGGGTAGGGTGATTGCCCAGACAAGTGCGATGGCCAAACCAGTGACGATGACCCTTGCCGCGAGCCCGAACCTCAGTACGATGAGCGCATATAGCGCGAGCACTATGAGAAGCGTGAGCATGGTCCACTTTAGATCTGTGAGCGGCCTTATGCTCTCAGACCAAAGGATATTCTGTAATGAGCTCGCTAAAATTTCGACAGCAGGCATTTTGCCCATGGGCGTTTTAAACATGGGCGCATTTTCTGGATCAATGTATCCTATGATAACGATCTTGTTGGATATCCCATCAACGTCCACGCGGCTTTCTGCAATATCTTCAAGGGTTACGCGCGGAAAGAATCCAGCCTTTCCCTTAAAACCAATGGTCGCGTTTGTATCTGAAGGCACATCGATGATTTCTTGACCAAGCATTATGCCTTTAGGTTTTCCTGATGCATCCTCGACTATGAGCGGTGTAAATCCCAAAGCTTCCGCTGCAGCAGACAAAGCCAAAGAAGGAAAGGCGCGGTGGCGCAGCCTTACTGCTAAAGGCGCATGCCTCACTATGCCGTCGGCATCCGGAAAGATGTTTGAAAAACCGTCGCTGGCCGTGCGCTTTTCAGTTCCCCTTACAGCGTTTAGATCTATTCCTGCCATAGAGCGAAGAGGAAAATCGCGCGATGGGGCAGACGGCAACGCTAGTACATATGCTTCGTAAAGTGCGCGCTCGCCGCCTGTTTTTGCATAATCAGGCGGAAGATCAGAGAGGTTGGGATAAAACTCATATCCTCTTATGATCTTTGTATTGCTTTTTAGCAAAGGGATGCCAGGGTCGATCACTATAAGGCGCGCATTCAATAGATCGAGCTGATCAATAGCGCGGCCTATTTCGCTTGCATGATCACCAATTGCTGCGATAACGATATCTGGCTTTTTCGCAAACTTTGCAGAGAATTTTGCTGCTGCCCTAAATGTCATATCGTCTAGCGAGGCCCAGCTACCGGGTTTAAGCGTTGGCAGGAGCATGAGCAAAGCAGCCAATATAAGAATTCGCCGCTCAGTTGTTCCTGCAAGCCATGTGTGAAATCGCTCTAACATGTTCTCTCCATCATTCCCTTTAGGCCCCTTGTTGCCTGACGGATCCTCTCTTCATTTTCAACGAGCGCAAAGCGTACGAAACCTTCGCCGTGTTCGCCAAAACCCACACCCGGGGACGCAGCTACTTTTGCTTCTTTGAGCATGCGCCGCACAAAGGCCTCTGATCCCTCTGCACGAAATTTTTCTGGAATTTTTACCCATACAAACATGGTCGCGCGCGGTTTGTTAACTTGCCATCCAATGCGAGAGAGACCATCGCAGAGCGCATCGCGCCTGCTGCGATAGGTTTCGCATATTTCATGTACATACTTGTCAGATTCGTTAAGGCCCACGGTTGCCGCTATCTGAACCGGCTGAAACATGCCGTAATCCAGATAGCTTTTGATGCGAGCAAGGGCGCCTACCATTTTGCTGTTGCCTATACAAAAACCTACCCGCCAGCCCGGCATGGAAAAGCCCTTGGACATGGAGTAGAACTCGACTGCTATATCCTTTGCTCCTTTGATTTCGAGAATGGAGGGTGCTTTGTATCCGTCAAAGCACAGGTCAGCATATGCGAAGTCGTGAATGATACGGATGTCATTGTCGCATGCAAAGGAAACCAATTTTTCAAAGAACTCCTTATCCACAACTTGTGTAGTGGGATTTGAAGGAAAGGAGATGATTATAAATTTTGCCTTTGGCCACGTGCTCTTAACGGCTTTCTCTATTTGATCGAGGAAGTCGATGTCAGGTCCGATCTTTACACTGTGCACATCGGCTCCGGCGATGACTACTGAATAAGGATGAATAGGATAAGAGGGATTGGGCGCAAGCACTACATCGCCTGGCATGGTGCATGCGAGAATCAAGTGGGCAAGACCCTCTTTGCTGCCAAGGGTAGCGATTGCCTCTGTTTCCGGATCTAGCTCTACACCATAATGTGTTTTATACCTGGCGCATATGGCTTGGCGCAATTTTGGAATGCCTCGCGATAAAGAGTACCGATGGTTGGCAGGCTTATCTGCTGCTTCCTTAAGCTTTGCCACTATGTGATTTGGCGTTTGGAGGTCTGGATTGCCCATGCCAAGGTTTATGATATCGTGACCCTTGCGGCGTGCCTCGATCATAAGTTGTGCTACTTCAGCCAGGATATATGGAGGTAGTCGATCAAGCCTTGGAAAATCCATATTATCTATTCCTTTCCATTTACTTATACATATTGGTGCAGAAGAAGTCTATTAGGGGAAGCTTTGGGTTGACAGGCAGAACCTCCTGGGCTAGTCACAACAACTTCAATTTCTTCTGCATAACAAATAGTTAAGCAAAAAAGGGCGTTTTTAGCAGGTGGGATCTTTGGGCATAAACCGGGGACAAGGGTCCACAGTTAGTGTGCAAACGCTGAAACACGCCACAAAAACACAATAATTATCAATAGTTACATCGCCCAACTTGGCATTGATATTGCTTTATAAAAGGGCCATGAAGATAACACATTCAAAAAAGCTTCACCTCATGGCGTTAAAACTTCTGGGTATTGCCTTTATATATGCAGTGAGCTTCTTTTATGGGCAACATATCCATAACGCCAAATTAGACTCTGCTGAGCTGCATACGGTTAAGTATGCTGATGAGATTAATGACGCTGCAAATACATTTAATCTCAATCCAGCGCTTATTGCGGCTGTAATTCATGCTGAGTCAAACTTTAAGCCTTTTGCGCGCTCTCAGGTTGGCGCACAGGGGCTTATGCAGATCATGCCATCCACGCTGCGCTATTTAGGCTATCGCAATGGTTTTGATCCCAAACAGAATATCTACGCAGGCAGCAAATATCTGCGAGAGCTTCTTGATAGCTTTAATGGAAACATTATCTATTCTATAGCTGCATATAATGCTGGCCCTGGCGCGGTAAAGCGCTTTGCCGGCATCCCTCCTTATAAAGAGACGCGTGGCTATGTGAAGAAGGTGCTTGCACACTACGAGCGTTATCAGAAGGTCTTTGCTTCAGATCCACTCATGTCGTAAATAAAGCGAGAAATGCGAGACAAGCGAGAAAGGCGATCTAACAAGGTCGCCTTTTTTACGTTGCTGTGCGTTGCCGGCCTTGCTTGTTGCGCTGTGCAAAACTTGAGCTTGAATGAGACGGCCCATTGAAGGCAATTATAGGCATTGCAGAAAGCGCGTTTGTTTCGCCTCCTGGCCTATGCTATAATTGACTTGGTTGGGAGGTTAAATATGCCGCATAGCAGGTTACAGAGAGGTAAAAAGAATCTAAAAGGTAGGCCGAAATTTCCATGGAAAAACCCGTTTCAGGGCGGGGGCGCATTTGCCAGCGCAAAGGTATCGATTAAGAAACGCGGGATACATGTGGGGGTGATGTTTAGGTTTTAAAGGTTCTTGTAATTTATATTACAAGGGCGTGCATATAAACTGTACGCCTTTATTTTCTTTTGGCTTGCTTTATATGCCTTAAGAACATAACCAATGCCGCCTCGATAGTGAGGAGAAACTCATGAGAATGTGTGCGCTTATATCGATATTGACTGTGTGCCTTTTTGCACAGGCATCCTATGCCCAGGATGAGCTGCCGCTTTCTAATGAGATCGACGATCAGGTAGAGCGGGCTACAGATACACAGCGCGATGTGCCTCTGTTTAAAAATGCCGAAGAAAAATCAGAAATCGAGGAAGGCGAGACTAATATCGATGCTGAGCCAGCAAAAGAACTCATCGGCGATTTTGAAGGTACGGTAACTCATGTCTTTGATGCTGACATGATAGAGATAGATGGCGAGCGTATGCGGCTTCTTGGAGTGAATGCCCCTGAGAGCACTTTTAATGGAAACTCAGATGACTGCTATTCTGATAATGCTACGCGTTTTCTTGAGGCGCTGGTGTTAAATAAACAGGTCACATATTCGTTTGATAGGACATATGGCAGGCGCGACCGATATGGAGACACACGTGTATATCTATATATCAACGGCACATTCGTAAATGAAGAGCTCATAGCAAAGGGCCAAGCATTTACAGACACCTCGAAAAACTACTCTGAGAAAGAGGAGTTCGAGGCGCTTCAGGTAATTGCCAGACGTAAGCATTTAGGGCTATGGCACACCTGCCCTGTTGAATGCGATCGACAAGGCGTATGCCGTACCAGAAAGTGGTAAAACTCATATTTTTCTTTCCCATCCCTGATTGACTCAATTGCAATAACAATAGTATAAGCATTATCATATGAAGCATTTATTAAAATGCTTTCTCCCAGTAGCTGTCCTTTCTTTTATCACAGCTGTTTTGATCCTACCTTTTGAGAAGCATTTGCTAGCCAGAGAAATCTTTAGCGCAAGAGCATATTCGGCTGACTCTCCCTTCTTCTTTTCGCATGGATTCAAGGGCTACCGCGCAGATCATTCTCTCATAAACATGCAATTTGACGATGTTAAGTTTGACCCAAACGCATTTATCGTGGATGAGCTCTTCCA
>JBDRBN010000142.1:0-18556 GCA_043822785.1 Pseudomonadota bacterium | reverse complement strand
AGTATGCACCTATGAAATGGATGATACCCCGCCGTTTCGTATTAATGAAGAAGCTTTGGATATGGCAATCGAACTCGCGCTTTTGTGCGGGTGCTCTGTCGTGGATGAGATGCACATAGCCAGAAAGCAATACCTCGATGGTTCCATACCCACGGGTTTTCAGCGCACGGGCATCGTCGGCATAAATGGAAAAATTCCTTTTGAAGGAAAAAACATAGCTGTAAGGCAGCTCTCCATAGAAGAAGATTCCTGCAGAGAAGTTACAGACAAGGGCCACTTCATACATTTTAGAACCGACCGCTTGGGCATGCCGCTTATAGAGGTTGTTACTGAACCCTGCTTTACATCCCCAGAAGAGGCTGCTCGCGGGGTTAGACACATAGGAAGGCTTTTGCGCGCATCAAGCCGGGTTCGGCGCGGTTTGGGTGCTGCCCGTCAGGATGTCAATGTATCCATAGATGGCGGAAACAGGGTGGAGATAAAGGGCGTTCCGAGATATCAACTCATCGCTGCGCTCACACGTACTGAAGCATTGAGACAAAAGGCCCTGTTGGATATTCGCAAAGAATTTGCGCAGAGAAACATCACACCAGAAAATCTAAAAACTTTTGAGCTGGATATTACCGACGAGCTTAAAAACACTTGTTCGCCCATCCTTCAAAACGCCCTTCAAAAAAATCATCACATACGAGGGATAAGGATAGAGGGAATAAGGGGCGTGCTCAACACACCAACCCAACCAAGCAGGATGTTTTCCTCAGAGCTCTCTGGCAGGGTGCGCGTGGTCGCATGCTTGGATTCAATTCCAAATTTGTTTCACACCGATAACTATCCGGAGTATCCGAGAAATCATATTGATGCTCGTGCAATCAGGCTTGCGCTGAAACTGGGCAATAATGATGTGGGCATAATCGTATGGGGGCCTTTGGCTGATACAATTACAGCAACAAATGAGATCTGCGGTCGCATAAAAGAAGCGTGTTTGGGTGTGCCAGAAGAAACCAGACAGCACTTGCGCGAGGGGCTTACGGATTTTGAACGCATTTTGCCGGGCGCTGATCGCATGTATCCAGACACAGATCACCCGCCTGTTCGCATCATGCATGAGAGGGTAGGGAGGATAAGATCACATCTTCCGGAACCTACCTATGTTATCGAGGAGCGCTTTCAAAAATACGGGCTGCCCTTTGATGTAATAAAAGAACTCTCACTTTCAAAACACATAAATCTCATCGATAAGATTGCCAAAGATAGCCTTGATATGAAGCTCGCCGGCCGCCTTCTTGGACAAACCACGAGAAGCATAAGAAGGCAAGGGATAGACTGCTCGCGAATTACAGACGAGGTTTGGATAAAGATTTTAAAGAGGTGTGCTGACAAAAATATCAAATCAAAGCATTACGAGCACATTGTAAAACACATCGCTCTGCACCCGGGCGCAAAAATAGACGGGCTTGTAGACGATATCTGTAAAGGCAAGCCCCCTAGACCATTGCGGCCTTCATCTTCCATTTGCCGCGCACAAGATCCATAAGCCCTATGCCCTTGTTATACATCCACTGCTGAGTGACGCTCGTGGCAGTATTCACCAGGATGTAGAGCACAAGCCCTACAGGAAGGAAGATCATGAACACGGTAAACATGACCGGCATGAGCATCATCATTTTCTTCTGCGCTGGATCTGTAGATGCGCTGGGCATGAGCATCTGCTGGGCTACCATAAAGACGCCCAAGAGAATTGGCGTAATCATGTATGGATCTGGAGCTGAGAGATCTTTGTAGAACCAGAAAAATGGCGCATGAAACAGCTCGATGGAATTCCACAACACCTTATAGAGGGCAATGTATATGGGAAGCTGCAACACCATGGGGAGACAACCGCCCATAGGGTTTACCTTGTGCGAGCGAAAGAGCTGCATGGTCTCTTGGTTTATGCGCTGCTTGTCGCCCTTATATTTCTTTTGCAGCTCCTTGAGCCTTGGCTGAAGCTGCTGCATGGCTTTCATGGATTTGAGCGAACGCACGTTGATGGGATGCAACAGAAGCTTCACGAATATCGTAAGCAGGATAATGGCCACGCCATAGTTGTGAATGATCGAGTAGAAGAACTTGAGAAGATATAGAATTGGAACTGCAATAATGGTGAACCAGCCATAGTCAATGGCCTTTTCCATGTTTACTCCCAAGGCCTTTAACCTCTCTATGTCCTTGGGCCCAGAATATACTGAAAAGGCAGCTTTGCCTGTCTCGCCTGGTGGTATGATGAGGGTAGGCTCTACCACACCTGCCCACAAACCTGTAGCACCAGGAGCTTTATCAGCAAGCGCCTTGCTGGCATATTGGACTGCCAAACCTTCGCCCTGAATTCTGGGAATAATTGAGCTTATAAAATACCGGCTTTCAATGCCTGCCCAATATACGCCACCAGGAATGCTCACCTCTTCTGTTTTGGCAATATCGCCCCTGTGCGCCTTGCCGTCCACATAGTATACTGGTTTTTTAACATCCACCTGCCCGACCCTGAGAAAACTAAAAAACCCCCTCTTTGGTGGCTTTTCATTAAAGCCGCTCCATACGAGCGCGGGCTTTGGCGTGATCGCTTTGTTTGAAAGGTTTTTGATATCAACAGCCACGTTAGCAACATAAGAGCCCGGGTCCATGCTTATGGTCTTTACTATCTCAAGGCCCTTGCCGCGCCAACGCAAGGCCGCGCTCGATTCCTTGGTCTCCACGATCTCATAGCGCAGCTTGTCTGGCAGGCTTATGTCTAAATCCTCAAGCATAAGTGCGAGCGGAGCAGGCAGGGTGGGGTCGCTTGCTGCAAGATCTATTCTTGGGCTCGCCTTATCAGTGCTTTCATGATATTCGAGCACCTTCCAGGATGTAAGCACGCCGCCGTCGTTTGTGATCTCCATCTCGACCAAATCGTTTCTGATCTTCGCTGTTTGAATAGTAATACCAGCTTGCGGATCTTGGCTTAGGCTGCTGGCTGTGGGCAGCTCCTCGGGGGACCCGGGCTCCACTTGGCTCGCTTGAGCTTGAGCCTGATCCTTGGTCTGCTCAGCTGTCTGCTCAGGCCCTTGTGGTGTAGGCTTTGGCGGATTTATCACCGTGTAATAGAGGATAAAAAAAGCTGCTGATAATACAATGGCCAGAATAGCACGATATTGTGTTTTCATTTTTTCCCTTCCCTAGAATCTGTTCACTGATCTCTGACCCCTGGAACAAAGTCCACCCCACCAACGCTCCACGGACCACATCTTAAAAGGCGCCTTGTGATAAGCCACATGGCCCGTCCAAGCGGTTTCTTGTCGACCGCTGTCTGTGCATATTCAGAACAGCACGGATGATAGCGGCACCTCGCTCCCATAACAGTAAGGGCTGGCGATAAAAACATTCGATATGCGCTGAGCGCTATTTTTAAAAAAACTTTCATTAGGAATTGTGCTTTAGAAAGCTAAGCTTTGGAGCAAGGAGATCCAGCGCGCAAAACAGGTCGGCTCTGATCCCATCATTTGAAACATCCTTTGCACAAGAATTTGGTATCACTACACAATCGCCCTGTGGAAACCTGTTTGGATTATTACGAAAACATTCCCTGATAATACGCTTGAGCCTGTTGCGAACCACCGCGTTTCCGACCTTGCGAGAAACGATGATGCCAAGCCTTCTTGTTTCACCCTGTTTTGCTGCTACTACAATCTTTCCCCAGCGGGCGCTTTTTCCGCGCCTTTTTACATTTAAAAAATCCTGCGCTCTGTTCATGCGCGAAGACTTCTTTGATTTTGGCATACCAATCAGTTGGCTTCCACGCCAAGCCTCGCCCTGCCCTTGGCCCTGCGCTTGTTTAACACCTTTCGGCCTGCGGCGGTCTTCATGCGGTTTCTGAACCCGTGTTTGTTCTTCCTCTTTCTGTTGCTCGGTTGATAAGTTCTTTTGACCATAACAAACCTTCCTCCCTGCAGTGTAAAAATCCTTGGCCCTGAGTGAAAAAATGACGGCCAAGGCCGTCTGAAATCCGCAACTCGAAACTCGTGACTCGTAAACCCTTAAGGTGGCGGCATAGAGCCATTTTTAAACTTCAGAGTCAAGTTGAATTTTCCTTGCAAAAAAACGAAAACACGTTAAACAATTATAAAGCCCACAGGGGGAGGTTGGGTATCAAAAAGCCCAAAAAAATAAATAGAGATATAATTTCTGAAAGGGAGCCATCCCCGATGGCTCCCTTTTTCTTTATTTTTTTATCATTCACGCGAATTCTCTAAAAGGGAAAGCCGCTTAATAATAGATGGCTCTTGAAAACCTCAACCCGACCTCTCTCGGACCGGTGGCGGCAAAGTACAATTCGCCAGAATCGGCCGGTCCCCTATTCCCAAAAACAAGCGATTTAGACTACGATCTCGAACTAGAAGAAGCCGGAAAAATGTTGGCTGAACTTGCGGGGGCGTCTGGCGTTTTCCAAATACATCCGAGCTTGAGAAGCAATGAGGGTCCGATAGCAACTGCAGAAAAACTCTTTGACCGTTTTGACAAAGCCATCTCAAGGGCCCACACAAATGCGGCGCGTGATGATTCGCAGGCTTCCCTAGACGCTGCTGGTGATGCGCTTGATATAATACACCACTTGGTCATGCGCCCTGATCTTGAAAGACACGCGCCCTTACACAGCTTTCTTCCTCGTGAGTTGGCCATGGATACTGTTGCTCGCCTTACGTTCTCCTATACTGATCTGGTCTTAGCTTCTTCGTCTAAAAATGCTGGTCTGCCTGAGATCAATAATGCGATTCATTATCTAGACCTCATGCAAGAAAGCCTTCCAAACCCGCTCGAAGGAGAATCGACCACGGCAAGGGAAAGGCTTCTTCGGATGCTAGGTCATGTCTATACGGGGAGGGCGCTTAACAGATCTGGCACAATTCAGGAGGCAATAAAACAATATGAGCAAGCGCTTGAAATTAACGACCTTCATCAAAACGGCATTGAAGAAGCCAGGCTTATGGCCCATGTGGAGCTCATAGGCCTTCATCTAAAACGCGCGCACAAGCTGCATGCTGAAAAGAAGACGCTTAGGTTCCTCTCTCACATCGATAAGATCATAGGGCTCAGAGAACATATCGAAAACAATCTGCCGATTGATACAAATGGCTACAAGGATGCCCTCATAGGTTTAAGGGCGGATCTTGCTAGAAACTTTTGGCATCTTGGGCTTGTGGACAGAGCATACAGAGAGCTCTGTGGAATTGGGTCCGCTTATAATAGTTCTGCGGGAAGACGTCTTTTGGAAGAGTTCATCTCAGGTTCCGCTGTTTCAGAAAAACAAAGGCAAAAGAACCTGGCGCGATTTGTTGATGAGAATGGAAATCTAAAAGATCCAGATGAGCTGGAAAAACCACCCAAGGCATCGAGCGCGTGGCTTTGGGCCTCTCACACTCTCAAAAATGCGCAGCGGTCAAATACATGGAATACGGTAAAGGCCTGGGCAGGTGGATCTTTGGCATCTGCTGGTGCGATTTATGCCGTGTCGGGCGGCGATGCCTCCATGTCTGATCTGCTAACGGCGGCAGGCGCTGGAGCAGCAGCCATGGACGGCGCCTTAAGGTTAATAAGCGGAGCGGGGTCTCCACAGGCTAAAGAAGCCACGGCCCTTGGCCTAGATGATATCTCCTTAAGCAATGCTTTTCGTCACGCAGCTGGCTTTGCAGCAAACACACTGCTTCCTTATGCAATCATGGGTGGAAGGCTTCCGGGGTTGGGCATCTTGGATGATGCTCCCATTCTCGGTAGACTTATCGAACCTGTTGCCGGATCAGATTTTGCATCAGGTTCCATATACGGACCCGGCGCAATACCTGCTGGTGCGTTCAATGTCATAGCGGGGGAAGCCCAAGCCATTGCTGGTTCTATAATCAATGGAGCTGCGGGCACAGCACTTGGGTCTTATGCTGACCACGTTGCAAGCACGACCCTTGGCTCCACGATAAGCGCTGCATATTCAACGTATCTTGATGCTGCTCATTCCATAGCTGACGGAAGCATTGTTGAAAGGGTGGGAAATGCTGTTTCTTCACGGCTTATTGGTGGTGTCCCCAGCACCGCCCTGGCTGCTTATGAAGCCAGCTCCGCAGGTTATTATCTAGCATCTAGACTGTCGCCAAAATTTAGGACCAGGTTTAATAATCTTGGGCCCTTGTTTGTGCCCGGAGGCATTGCCCTTGCTGCAGATCTAGGAGATTTTCTTGGCGCAAACCCAGGCTACATGGATGTGGGTCCTCTTTCGCTTCCCATGAACCTTATGGGTATCGCTGCGGTGGGTGCTGGATATCAGGTTTTGGGGCAGACACTAAACGGCAACAGAAAACTAAGCGAAATACAGTGGTTCAACGTAATCGCTGCAGCACAGGTCATAAACTTATATGTGGGCGCTTCAAGCAACTTTGATCCCCTTGTGCAAAGTCAAACATTCGGTCAGATGATCGCTGAATCAGTGGGTAGGCAGATTGGCCTTCTCCCTATAATCGCCACTCACGGCGCAATGCTCATGGTAAATCCAAAACGCTTTGCACAAAACAAGGCTGCAAGGCTTTTGGGTTATGATCATTTTGGCAACGTGCTGCGCATCGCGCTTGGCCCTTGGGATGGTTTTGTGCCAGTGCTCGCAGGTGTTACCACAGGCTTTCTCATCACAAACTCGCTTTTGGGTCGTACGTTCAACGACCTTGCTGGCTCCAAGCCTGCAGCTCTAAGCTTTGCATCCATGCTTAAAAATGCCGGCGGCCAAGCAGATGAGAGCGTGTTGCGAGCTCTTGCAAGATCGCTTCGCAGGCTTCCTGTTGCTGCGCCGCTCACAAAGATGAACCTTGAAACGCTCACGCTGCCAGCAAGGGCGTTCGTTGACTCGTTGAATGGCAAGAAGCTTGCCCGCTACATGCTCCCCGAGCAAAACAATTACAGAATGATCCACGATGCCTTGATGGAGGAAGGGCGGTTTGATGAGTCTCAGCTCGCAACCTTGCTATCTGCAACCGAACAGTATTTGAGAAGGCCTGGCGACGAGGATATAGCGCGTGGTCTTTCATACTTGCTAGTAACAGCCCGCCATGGCCCCCACAGCGAACAGATAGGCGAGTTTTTAAATCAAAATCGCAGCATCTATGCGCGGCTCAGGGTTGACCGCAACGCAGTTCCTCTGCCCGGCGATCCTCGATCAAAGGAAGAGGTGCTGTGGAACGCTCTTCGGTACCCATATCGAGCGTTTCCTCAGGCTCCGCAGGTTGGCTCCATGCCTATGATAGGCGTCCCAAATTCGGTTGCGAGCTTTGATTTTGCAAGGGCTGCTAGCCTTGGGCTTATCACCCAAGTGCCTCTTGCAGCAGCGTGCCTGCCTCAAATGATGGGAATGGTGGTTTAGGTCCTATTCGGTCTCAGCCAAAGGCTCGCTGGTCAAAGCTGCTTCAGCTAAAACCTCCTCTTCTTCTCTTGGTTTCTTTGGTCTCATTTCTAGATAGAGAAGGTAACACATGAGCGCACAGCTAGCGGTGAGCATGAGCGCCTGATTCACCTGCCAGAATATCCACTTACCTATGGCAAAGAGCAGTGAATATACTGCGATCACGCCCCACAACCAAGAGCGCGCGTTTTGGGCAAAGCTGTCTGGGCAGGTTCTAAGTGCTGGGTCAGAAATGTTTTGGAGCACTGGCTTCCAAAAAAACGGATATGGCCTCACGCGTTCGTAGAACTTCGTAAGCTTCTCCATGGAAACAGGTTTAGTGAAAAGCGTTACAGATACCCAGCTGACTATGGATATGGGCAAAATCACACACAGCTGATGGGCAAAATCAAGGTTGGTATATTTTGTGATTATGATCGTGGTCACGCCCGACGCAACCATTGCAGCCACTTCTGACCATGCATTCACACGCCACCAAAACCACCTGGCAACATAAACAACCCCCAGCCCCGCTGTGAATGCTATGAGAAGCTTCCACATGCCCCCTATGGAATCTGCCTTGCGGCTTACGAGATATCCCATGGTCAAAAGCCCCACCTCGCACACTTTCGAAGCTATCACATAATGCTTTTGGCTTTTTGTTCTGACCACAAACCTCTTATAAAAATCATTTATGAGATATGAAGAACCCCAGTTGATCAGGGTGTCGACCGTGGACATGAAGGCTGCGAAAAATGAGGTTACCATAAGCCCCTTAAAACCTATTGGTAACACCACGTTCATCATCATGGGAAAGCCTGCTTCTTTGTCCTTAAGTTCTGGAAAAACCACTAGCGATACGAGCGCTACAAGGATCCACGGCCAGGGCCTTAGGGCGATGTTTGCAAAATTGTACCAGAGGCTAGCAAGTGTGGCGTGTTTTTCATTCTTCGTGGACATGAGCCTCTGGGCCACATACGCGCCACCCTCTACCCTTGCATCCGCCCACCACATTATTCCGAAGTACACGATGAGGGTAAAGAAGGGCATCCATATAGAATCGATGGGGGGCAATATAGCCAGAAGGTCGCTCGTTCCCTTGGTGCCATATTGAGCCAAGAGCCCTGATTCAAGTCCGCCAATTCCGCCCACGTGTTTTACCGCCAAAATCGCAAAGACGACTGTGCCAATCATGGCTATGAAGAACTGAAAAAAGTCGGTGACCACCACACCCCAAAAGCCTGACATCACGGAATATGAAAGTATGACCAAAAGGCTAATAAGAAGCGCTGTTTCCTTCTCAAAGCCAAACACTGCGTCCATTACCTTGGCCATTGCCAAAAGCACCCACGCGAGCTTGATAGAATTTAGAAGAAGACCCCGATATAGTGCAGAAAAGCCCCTAAGCGCTGCTGCAGATTTTCCAGAATATCGCAGTTCAATGTATTCAACGTCTGTTAGCACCCTTGATCTGCGCCACCATCTTGCAAAGAAGAAGGTCACTGTCATGGTGGATAAGCACGTGACCCACCAAAACCAGTTTCCGGCAATTCCGTTCTTGGCTACAAAGCCTGTTACAGCAAGCGGAGTGTCGGCGGCAAACGTGGTTGCAACAATAGATGTGCCAGCAAGCCACCAAGGAAAGCTTCTGCCAGAAAGAAAATAACTAGAGAGTCCTTTGCCTGCTCGTTTCCTAAGGGCTACGCCTATTCCTAGCGTTAAAAGCATGTAGCCGACCAGAATGGCCCAATCCAGCTGATGCAGTCCCATAGCCTTTTCCTCGCTTCATGCGGCCTTAGCTTAATGTGTCTGGCAATGGCAAGACAAAAATGAGTGGTCGTAATTACGACCACTCATCCTGAGCAAAGCCGAGCACTCAGCAGCTTGTTGGGTGTTCGGCGGAGTCGAAGGATCTCATGAAATCCTATTTCCTTTTTACAACAACATGATGGAAAAACATTCTTAACGCCAATTGAAAAGATTTGAGCTAATTGCATGCGTCGTATAGAGGTTCTCCTGTGGATAAACGCAAAGGCTTTTGTGCAGCATAAATGAGAAAAACTTTCCCCCGATAAACAGAAACAAAACCCCCTTATCGCTTAATGGGTTAAACGCTTTTTCCACAGAAAAACTTTTTTCCTCTTGCAAAGGACTTTGCTCTCACACTAGACGTGCTCGAGTGCCGAATCAAAACACAAACCACAATTTGCTAGCCCGCTACGTCGGATCGTCGGCCATATCAAAAGAGTCAAACTAACGCGAAGTCCTCTTTTAGGGTTATCCACAGGTGTGGATAACGTTGTGAATTAATGCGCTTATGAATAATATACTTGAACAGCTAAAGAGCAATATCCAGAACAAAATCAGCGACCTAAACTACAATACCTGGTTCAAGCCGGTCGCTCAAGCCAAGCGCACAAATGGATCTTTTGTGCTCGTTGTGCCCAACCGCTTTGTTGCTGACTGGATAAACGATTATTATAGCGAGCTAATCGAAAAGGAGCTTTTTTCGATCACAAAAGAAAGCCTCAGCCTTTCCTTTGAAATTGTCCAAGAAAAAAATGTACAAGAAAGGCCTTTGCAAATTGAGAAGCAAGCACCAGAGCAAAAGCATGAGCAGCCTCGGCCTGCGTCGTCGGGGGGGCTCAGCCAAAGGTACTCTTTCAATCGGTTCGTCGTGGGCAGCTCAAACCAGTTTGCACACGCTGCTTGCAAGGCCGTGGCAGACCTTCCTGGCGGCCATTATAATCCCCTCTTTATATATGGCGGCGTTGGCTTGGGAAAAACCCACCTGCTCCATGCTATTGGCCTTGGGGTTCTGAACAAGCGGCCGGCTGTAAATGTAATTTACTTAAGCGGCGAGAAGTTCATGAACGAGCTCATCAATGCGCTTCGTTACGAAAGGATGCCTGATTTTAGAAAGAAGTTTCGTGACAAGTGTGACATCCTTCTCATTGACGACATACAATTTCTCGGCGGCAAAGAACGTACCCAGGAAGAGTTCTTTCACACATTCAACGCCCTTCATGAATCACAGCGCCAGATTGTTCTCACAAGCGACAAGCTTCCTAAAGACATTCAGGGCATTGAGGAGCGGCTGCGTTCTCGTTTTGAATGGGGCTTGATCGCTGACATTCAGCCGCCTGATCTTGAGACCAGAATCGCAATTCTCAAGAAAAAGGGCGAGGCTTCGGGCTTCGGGTGC
The DNA here is from genome assembly GCA_043822785.1 of Pseudomonadota bacterium. Classification (GTDB taxonomy): domain Bacteria; phylum UBA10199; class UBA10199; order 2-02-FULL-44-16; family JAAZCA01; genus JBDRBN01. The sequence continues at coordinate 7,925 of JBDRBN010000142.1, read as the reverse complement.
CCCGATGACGTGGCCATGTTCTTGGCAAGCTCTATAAAAAACAATGTTAGAGAGTTAGAGGGCTCGCTCATACGTCTCAATGCCTTTGCTTCGCTTACTGGATCAAACATCACCGTGGACCTTGCAAGAGAAGTGCTGGGCAGCACTATGCGTGAGAGAGAGCAAACCTGTTCTATAGAATCTATCCAAAAGACGGTTGCTGCTTTTTACAACCTCAACATCTCTGATCTCAAATCACCAAGGCGCGTGAAGACGTTGGCTTATCCAAGACAAATAGCCATGTATCTGTGCAAAAAACATGTTCGTTCTTCCTTTCCTGAAATTGGTGGAAAGTTTGGCGGCAAAGATCACACCACAGTTATGCATGCTTGCCGCAAAATCGAACGGTTGCTCCAGTCTGATAGTCGTATACAGAATGATATTGCCGTATTGGAGAAAACGATACTTCATTAAAATCATTAGTTAATCTAATTTCCAACTTCTACTATCTAACTAATTTCGCCTTTAATTTCCGTGATTCTGAGAACGAAGCTTGAAATTGGATATTAAAAATTAGATTTATAAACCCACAGCGCATCTTAATAACTCTGTTAATACCTGTTAATTGTCTGTTGACAGATAGGCGCTTGCTGGATTAGTGCTGATGCTGCTGTGAAAAGGTCTTGGGGGTGGCGACTTTTCACACAGAATGGTTTTAATAATTTATCCTTGCCATTCGTGATGTTCGCTCCCTTATAAACATATCCCCAGGCCCTACTACTACTACTATATTTATTTATTATTTAAGAAGTAATATTAACAAACAACGAGGTTTTTATGGAAATCAAAATAGCGAGAACAGAAATCCTAAAAGGATTGAGTCTTATACAAAGCATAGTCGAACGAAAGACAACCATGCCCATATTAGCAAATGCGCTTCTTGAAGCGGGCAAGAAGACTCTTTCTATAACAGCAACCGATCTAGAGGTGGGGGTTAACTGTTCTTATGCTGCAGATGTTCTATCAGATGGAAAGGTAACGGTTCATGCCAAGAGCTTGTACGATATAGTAAAGGAACTGCCCGAAGAGACCGTACATTTTACGACAAAGGATGGAAATTGGGTGGAGATATGTTGTGGTAAGAGCAAATTTAGGATCGTTGGTCTTTCTTCTGATGAATTTCCTAAGCTTCCCACAAGAGGGACGGGCGAAACCCAGCGCATAGATGCAACCATTTTAAACGAGATGATAGACAAGACAGCGTTTGCTATGTCCAGCGATGAGACGAGGTATAATCTAAATGGTGTATATACAGATTTTTCAGGCGGTGAAGATGGTAAGACTGTGCTCATGGTAGCTACAGATGGGCACAGACTTTCTGTGGTAAAGAGACAGGCTGGAACAAAGTGGGACTTTCCTAAAGGGACAATTATTCCTCGAAAGGGAGTGATGGAGCTTCGAAGGCTAACCGAGACAGGCCCTGCCGAGTCGTCAATAGATCTCTGGGCAGATAAAAAACAAATAATTGCTTATCGCGACAACACAACGCTAGTCATAAGGCTAATCGACGGACAGTTTCCACCATATGAGCAGGTTATTCCTAAACGGAGCAAGCGCACAGTTGCTATTAACAGGTCCATGCTCATACACGCATTAAAGAGAGTGTCTGTGCTTTCAACAGACCGCGCGCGTGGAGTTAAGTTTGCGTTTTCGCCAAACAACCTTGACATATCAGCATCCAATCCAGACCTTGGTGAAGCAAAAGAGGAGCTGGCTGCAGAGTATAAGGGCGAGGCGTTTGATGTTGGATTCAACGCAAAGTACTTTATCGATGCGCTTTCTTCTATTAATGATGAGCAAGCGATCCTTCAGCTTGGCGACGAGACGTCTCCGTGCGTAATTAGCAGCGAATACGATCGCAACTTCACACATGTCATAATGCCTATGAGGCTTTAAATTCCACGACCAGTGACCAGCAATCAGCGACCAGCGACGAAATGCGCATATCATCTCTACACCTAAGAAATTTCAGAAATTTAACTGATTTGCATATAAGACCTGGCCACACCTTTAACCTATTTGTTGGGGCAAACGCACAGGGCAAGACCAACATTATAGAATCCGTAGGACTCATTTCTACAAGCCTATCCTTTAGAACCCAGGACTTCAGAGACATGATCCAGCAGGGACAGCAAAAAGCCCTGGTGTGCGCAGAAGTTCAAAGCGAAATCGGCAAAGACGAGCTGGCGGTCACGATGAATTTAAAACAGAAGACGTTTCTTAAAAACGGAAAGAGAACGAGAAACACGCGGATATATACAGTACTCTTTGCGCCAGAAGAGATCATGCTCATCAGAAGCTCTCCAGCAGCACGGCGCAAACATATGGACACGTTAATATCTCAGCTCTTGCCTACATACCGAAACATGGTTAGCAGATATGAAAAGGTAATAAGACATCGCAACCGCATTCTTTGCGATTTTGATGTACCAAGTCGCTTAAGAAGCAAAAACTTAAAGCCGTGGGACGATCAACTCATAGCCCTGGGCGCAAAGGTTGTGGCAGGACGAAACATGTGGTGTGAGAGATTAAATTGCTTGATACCAGAACACTATACAGCCATAGCGCCGAAAGACCCGCCTGCAATGTTTACATATATGCCTCATTGCGGGGAGAAGGCCTTGGGGGGCGGCATAGATTCTATAGAAGAGGCCCTGGCTTCGCAGCTAGACATGAGGCGCGAAGACGAACTTCTGAGAGGGTTTACCGTTGTGGGTCCTCACCGAGATGACTTTGAGGCAAAAATAGGGGCGGGCGGAATAAAACACTTTGGGTCTCAAGGACAACACCGCAGCTTTATATTAGCCCTCAAGATGTCTGAGATGGACCTATTCAAAGAAGTTTCTGGTGAGGAGCCGATCTTGCTTCTTGATGATGTTGCGAGCGAACTAGACTCGCATCGCAATTGCTTCTTCTTTGAATGTTTAAGACAGGCCAAAGGACAGGTCTTTATAACAGCCACAGCTGAGCGAGATTTCAATTGGACCAACAGCCATGACGTTTTTGTTTTTGATGTTGTTGATGGGACAGTGACCGCCCGCAAATAGCCTTTTTAAAACCGTTTGCGCCAATCAACAGGTCTTCATTGCGCTTTACTTCGACCCGTTTGTGTGTTAGCTCAAGCATTCTATATGGCAAAGAAAACACCCAAAACCAGCGAAACAAAAAAACAAGCCCCCGAGAAAAAGACAGAGGGCCCGCCCGTTAAGACCGGCCATTCTTACGACGCTTCCAAAATTAAGGTTTTGGAGGGCCTGGACGCTGTGCGCCGCAGACCGGCGATGTATATCGGCTCAACCAACATCCATGGGCTTCATCAGCTGGTCTATGAAGTGGTGGATAATTCTGTGGACGAATCGCTGGCCGGGTTCTGCAACCAGATCGATGTTACCATTCATCTCGATGGATCCGTCACCGTCGAAGACAACGGTCGCGGCATTCCCGTGGACATGCACGAGACAGAAAAAGTCTCTGCAGCCGAAGTCGTGATGACCAAGCTCCATGCCGGAGGCAAATTCGAAAACTCTGCATACAAGATCTCGGGCGGGCTCCATGGCGTGGGAGTGTCTTGCGTGAACGCGCTTTCAGAATGGCTTAAGCTAGAGATAAGAAGGGACGGCAAATTATATTCCCAGACCTACAGGAGAGGACACCCGGACGCGCCGCTCAAGGAGGTTGGCAAGAGCACTCGCTTTGGCACAAAGGTGGTGTGGAAGCCTGATGCAGAGATATTTGAAACCATTGACGTCTCCTTTGACACGCTTTCACAAAGGCTTCGCGAGGTCTCTTTTCTTAACAAGGGACTAAAGATTACCATCACAGACGAAAGACAAGAGGACAAGACCCACGAGTTTCAGTACGAAGGCGGCATCAAAAGCTTTGTCGAATACTTAAACATGCGCAAGGAACCCTTGCACAGCAAGGTGATATACTTTGAGACCACAAAAAACGACGTCATCGTTGAAGCGGCTATGCAGTGGAACCAGGGATATAAGGAAAACACGTTCACCTTTGCCAACAATATAAACACGCGCGATGGCGGCACACACCTGTCGGGCTTTAGGTCTGCGCTGACGCGTACGATCAACCAGTATGCAGCAAAAAACGATTTTCTAAAAAAACTCAGTAAACCACCGGACGGCGAGGACATCCGCGAAGGGCTTTGCGCTGTTTTGTCGATTAAGCTTCCCAACCCACAGTTTGAAGGCCAGACCAAAGGCAAGCTGGGCAACTCTGAAATAGAGGGCCTTGTAAAGCAGGTTGTAAATGAGGGTCTCTCAGAATTTTTGGAGATGAACGGAAGCATTGCCAAAAAGATTGTTGGCAAGGCTGTTGAAGCTACCAGGGCCAGAGAGGCGGCCCGCCAGGCTAGAAATCTTGTCAGGCGCAAGAGCGCCATGGAGGCAGGCACGCTTCCCGGCAAGCTCGCAGACTGCCAGGAGCGCGACGCAGCAGTGTCAGAGCTATATATAGTGGAAGGCGATTCCGCAGGGGGAAGCGCCAAACAAGGGCGAGACCGGCGTTTTCAGGCCATCCTTCCGCTTAAAGGAAAGATACTCAACGTGGAAAAGGCACGGTTTGACAAAATGCTTTCATCCGATGAGATCAGAACCATTATAACAGCGCTTGGCACCGGTGTGGGCGAAGGTGATTTTGACATATCAAAGCTTCGGTATCACAGGATAATCCTGCTTGCCGATGCAGACATCGACGGCGCACACATAAGAACGCTTCTCCTAACATTTTTCTATCGCCAGATGCCACAGGTAGTAGAGGCAGGTCATTTGTATATAGGGCAGCCACCGCTTTACAGGGCAAAGAAGGGAAAGACAGAACGCTATCTTAAAAATGATTCTGCGCTAGAGGATTATCTAATAGAGATTGGCGTTGAAGGCGTGTCGTTAAAACCAGCGGGTGCAGAAAAGGCCCTCACAGGCAAGGCCCTATCAAAGCTCACAGGCCAGCTCATGCGCTATGGCTCTATACTCGATCTCATGAAAATAAGGCGCGACCCGCGCATAGTGGATGCGGTTGTTATGACAGAAAGCCTAAACCACAAAATCCTAACAGGCACACAGAAGCAGCTCGACGAAGCGCTCGACGCTGTGGCCGGATATCTAAACAAGCGCTATCCAAACATGGGCGATTTTAATTTGGATATAACTGAAGACGTTGAACACGATTCGAGGCGCATCGTATATACGAGCACGCTGAGCGGCTTTGAGAGAAACACGACTATAGACACAGACTTTCTGCACTCACCCGAGCTTGAAGAGCTAAGAGCGCTTAGCAGAGAGTTTGCAAAACTAGGCAAGCCGCCATATTCGATCGAACATGATAGCGAAACCCAGAAAGTGGAAACGCTTCAGGGGATAAAGGAGTTTATCTTTGCCGAGGGCAAAAAAGGTCAGGACATACAAAGATATAAAGGCCTTGGCGAGATGAACCCACACCAGCTGTGGGAGACCACCCTTGATCCAGAACGGCGCACCCTCCTGCGGGTGCAAATAGACGATGCGGTTGAGGCAGACAACATTTTTTCTGTGCTCATGGGAGATCAGGTCGAGCCTAGAAGGGATTTTATAGAGAAAAACGCATTGAATGTGAGGAATTTGGATATTTAAAGAACAGAAGTCAGAAACTAGAAGCCAGAGGCTAGAAAAACCTAACCCCTGGCTTTTTGTTTTCTGGCCTCTAAGTTACGATATCTTCAAATTCTTAAGAAACTGCTGAAACGGCTTGTAGTACTCGTTGAACTTCTCATCCGGGAAACTTGCAGTCATATTAATGGCTAGGCGTTCTTTGAGCAGCGTGACCTGAATCTGTTTTACCAGTTGGCCCTCTTTTATTTTGGGTGCGGGCCGGTCAGGTTGCTGTTGCCGCAACATCTCGGCCATAGCCGACACATCCCAGCTGCACACCATCATTTTGCCGCGCACGCCTGAGATGGCGATGTCTTTTTCATCAGAGATCTTAAGGTCTTTTATTCCTCGCTTTAGTATGGACTCTCTGATTCTGCCAAAGTAGGTGGTAAGATCTACCTCACCGGGCAGGTACTCTTTTGTTAAAATTACATTCGGCTTGACGTTGGGATCGTCTGAGGGCAACGTGAGGGTGAGCATACCCTGAACGTTCCATTCTTCTGGCAGGTCTGCCGCAAGCTCAGCCAGTTCGATACGTGACATATTACCTCCTTAGATTTGTGGCCCAGCCCGTAACACGTGCAGGGCCAGGTATCAAGGGGTTTCTGGAGAAGATGACCGCATGGAACACAGCTTTACAGTAAAAGAAAAAGAAGCAGGTCAACGCATAGATAAGTTTTTGTGCTCTAAGCTGCCTAGGTTTTCGCGAAAGCAGATAAAGGGGCTTATTGATTCTGGCTGCGTACGCGTGAATTCAAAGCGCGTAGTCATCGCAGGCTGGGAGCTTGAAGATGCCGACCACCTTGAAGTTAAAACAACCCAAAGAAGCGAGTCAATCGAGAAGCGCTTAGAAAGAAGGAAAGACAATAACAAAGAGCGTGTGGAGAGGGGGCCGGGCACGCACGAAGATCGTAAACAGGCAGGTAGGCTCAAGGTTTATTATGAAGATCGCGATATCATAGTTGTTGAAAAACCAGCAGGCCTGCTTTCGGTTCCGGACCACGACAAACACAACAAAGACAGCCTTCAGAAACACATCAAGGCATATCTGCGCCGGCGCTTTCGGCAGAGCAAAAGCTCGTTTGTCGCGCCGCTGCACAGGCTCGATGCGGAAACGAGCGGCATCATGGTTTTTGCGTTATCTAAAACAGGGCAACAGCTCTCTTCTCAGTTTAAAAATCATTCAACAGGGCGCACATATCAGGCAATAGTGGCTGGCCAGGTAAAACGCGAAAACGGCGTCATAGATAAGCCGCTTGAGAAGGGTGATTTTAGCCATGGCCGAAAATCTAAACCGTCTCACGCAATGGGCACAAAGCGCGCAATTACTGAATACAGGGTGAAGGAGCGCTACAAAAACGCAACGCTCTTGGCGGTTTTGGTTCGCACGGGCAGGACACACCAGATTCGTGCACACCTGGCATCAGAAGGGCATCCCATAATAGGCGATTCTGTATATGCAGAGGGCCGCGCCGTTGGATCGCTTGGCTTTCGAAGGCACGCGCTGCATGCAGATTCACTTGTGTTTAAGCATCCTGCCAGCGGTAAGAAGATGTCGCATCGCTCGCCAATCCCCCACGACATGAGGAAGCTGATCGACAAGTTGAGAGAGGATGTTTAGAAAAAGAGGTGTGTAAATGACAAAGGCAATTACGGTTGCTGTCGCAGCGCTTCTTATCGCATTTGCGCATTCAGCCTACGCACAGCACGCCTTGGGGCAACTTGTGCCATATGAGCCATCAACGCCCGCGCCAAAGCTCATCGGTGTAATTGAAATCTTAAAAGGCAAGATGAGCGATTTTAAGTATGTCAAAAACATATCTTCCTTGAAGGGGCCCGACATTCTTTGCACAGCAAAGATGCTGGTCAAGGTACCCATGGGGCCATACACCAGAAATTTCTTTGTTCGCCGAGGAGACAGGCTAGAGGTGTCTGAAGTTGTCTGCGATGTGCTAAAGCAGGCGCAAACAGAAAAGAAGCTCCTCACGGCTGCGGGCAAATGCGAAACAGCTAATGGCAAACAGGGCTTTTCAGTTTACACCGTCTCAGAATCCCTCGAATGAGAAACGGCCGTAGGCATGTGCAAATTATTCTGCGGGGAGGGTCGATTCCCACGCTAGCGCCTCCTCCAAACTTGCTATGAGAGTGTTGCCTGAGATGTTCCTCTCGCTACGGCTCTTCGGCTCAAACGCCGCCTCATCGCCTGCTCACTCGGCGCTGTTGCATTGTAGGCTTAGATCACAG
>JBDRBN010000141.1:0-3862 GCA_043822785.1 Pseudomonadota bacterium | reverse complement strand
TATCGCGCATGATCTTAAGAACGTTGGAGGCGACAGTCACTTTCTCCTCACGATGAAGCCGATATAAACCCTCCCAGGTACCCACATCGCTCCACCCCAGATCGGCTGGAATAACCGAAACCCTGTTCGACTTCTCCATGACTCCATAATCGATCGATATCGATTCGGCGGCTGCGAAAAAAGAATCCCTGAACTCGTTTCCAGGCTCAAAACCCTTTAGGATACCAGTCATATCTCTTAGATGGCGCGCCACCTCTTCGAGGATCGTCCTCGCAGTAAAGACGAAAATTCCACTGTTCCAATAATGATGCCCGCTAGTAATAAATAGCTTTGCCTTCTCCTCATCCGGCTTCTCCACGAATGCTTCAACAGCGTGAGCACCGGATGTGTCCTTAGAAGTCTTGCCACTCGCCTTTATATAGCCGTAACATGTAGCAGGCCATGTGGGCCTAATGCCGATCGTCACAATCCTTCCTTCCTTCTTCGATATGTCCACCCCATGACGAATCACATCCATAAACCTGTCTTCGTGACGGATGGCGTGGTCGCAGGGAAGCACGACTATGACAGCATCTGGATCGACCTCAACAATCAGGCGTGCTGAATATGCAATACAAGGCGCCGTATTCTTCTTTGCGGTCTCTAAAATAATATTCTCCGCTCGGATGTTCGGTAGCTGTTCCTGAACTAGCCGGGCATAGCGATCGTTGGTTGCAACGAGCACCCTTTCCAAGGGAACAAGACTTAAGATCCTTTTCACCGTCTGCTGCAGGAACGTGCCATCTCCTATAAAGTTCAGGAACTGTTTTGGCTTCTCAGCAGTGGAGAGCGGTGCAAAACGCGTCCCTTCCCCACCAGCCATGATGAGTGCGTAAACACTATTCATCATCTGTCTCTCTTCCTGCTCCTTTATAAAACTCCCGAACATGCTTGATCGCCATAGCTGAATCACTTTTCCGATCGTGTAATCTATCTTTCTTCTGTCCACTCCCATTGAACTCCTGCACCAGATCCACTACCTTCCAGCCGTCTCTCTTAGCTTTGACAGGTTCTGTGTTAAGCACCACGGTCTTGCCCTCAAGAGCTTCGCCCTTTATTGGTATGCCTCTACGCAGCAGTCCCACTTCCTCTTCTTCAAAAAAGATTGTGACCAGCTCTGCAAGCTCGCCATCGCCATGCAGATAGAACTCTGTAAAGCCATTTGCCCTAAGCGAGGAAACGATCTCGTGAAGCTTTCTTTGTATCTCGCGATAGGCACGCATGGTGCTCACAATGTAGCGATAAGAGCGAAGCGCAGTTTGCGCAAAACCGCGCGCTGTGAGCAGATATTCAATAGTCCGGCGGTTTAAGTGACTTGTCTTTACGTAACCTGTGTGTATGAGCTTCTTGAGCATTGCATTGATGAGGCCTACCGAAAGCCCAGTGCGGCGTGCAAGCTCCCGCTGTGAAACCGCCTCAGTTGTATTCTGAAGGGATTCGAGAACAGCTAGCTCGTTGGATGTGAGTTCTGATGAATCTAAAGACATGTTTTTGTGACTGGCTTGCGGCAAACGGCTTACGGCTCGCTCGCTTTGCTCGCTTACGGCAAACAACTTGTATGATTCCTATTGCCGTTAGCCGTTAGCCGTTAGCCGTTAGCCATACATGCAATTTATCTCTCAGAGATTCGAATGCCTTTCGGTAATCGCTCATCCTGTCGAGAAGCACCTTGATCTCAGCTTCATCATATATATGCGCGCTTAAATTTCTCTTTTCCACCATGTCGAGCCAAACTCCTTCATCACCTATTAAACGCTGTGCAAATGCCTCTTTAAAACAAGAGCGGGGCGTGCTGCATTCGATGCCTACAAAGCTAAGATATCTCTTTATAGCTTTCCAGCTCATCTCGAAAGTAAACTCAAAGCGCTTCATCATGAGATCAGGAAAGATCTCTGAAAAACCTTCGTGATATAGCTGCTCCTTACTGTCAAGCGCATCAGCAAAGCGATCGCAGGCCTTGGAAAAGTTGTAGAGTCCATCCTCTGCTCTGAGCTTTTTCGTAGCACTGTAAAGCACCCTTCCTGTAGACTTGACTCGATTTTTAAACCTCTCCTCAGCATTCACGATATTCTTCACATCTACATGGACGAGCGTCTTGAGTTTCTCAACATCATCCTTTATCAGATGTATGTCTCTAAACGATTCGTCTTCAAAAGCGATGTCAATATCGCTCTCCTTGTTCGACTCACCGCTGGCCTCAGAGCCATAAAGCCAAATTCTTTCTGGCTTGGCATGGCGGAGTATAATCTCAACAACTTTCCTGATTATCTGATATCTATCCATTATGACCCCCAACTTCAGTGCAGTTTATCGACACAGCATTTCTTGTACTTCTTGCCACTGCCGCAAGGACATGGAACGTTGCGACCTGCCTTGGATGCATGCTATCAACCCCATGCACCGAATTCCATACAATCACAAATGCTTTCATGAAGGTTTCAGCTTCATGAGCTGAACTCCATAGTGGCTCAAATCTTTCGAAGAACTGCGAGGGGCTGGATGAACAAACAATCGTTTCCATGATTTCGCCCAACTCCACATCGCATACACCCACTACGTTCATGGCTATAGTCACAATATGCATTGCATCAGGGACATCAAGTCCTTGCCCATCTTTATAACACTGACGTGAGAATATTAAGGTTTCATCAAAGGTGTCACCAACGCGGGAGAGATCCCTCCACAGTTCTTTTCCACCCTTATCTTGCTCATATCTATTGAGCATTCCACCAAAGACATTCACCTTTGTGTCAACCGTAAAGAGTCTACCTAAAAGAACATCACCCTTTTGCAAATTTTCAGAACCGCTGTGCTCCTTTACACATAATGTCTTTCTCTTGTCTTTTGGGAGCACCGTCATACCTAAACCTGGATCGACCGACTCAACCCTAAAGGCGGAGTAAGAACTATCCTTGGCAACACGCTTTAAGTATTTGAGATCATCGCGAGAGAGGATTGAAGACGTCTTTCTGTCCGCCTCCTCAAGAAAAATTTCCGCCACAGTCTTCTCATCGCACATTGGAATTCTGTAACCAAAAAGATAGTAGGTAATAAAACCCAAGAAAGAATCAAAATCAGCTGGAGCACCTTCTGCACCAAAGCAAATGTAGTAGAGGTATGCCCAGATATTTCTCAGCTCATCATCCGAAAAAGCCCAACGCGCAACCACATCGATTATCCTCCCCCACTGTTTGTTGCGAATGGTCTCCGCCATGTGCCAAGGGGGCATAGTAAATGCCCTATACTCGAACAAGTGCGAGCTTTCGCACGCATACCTACACACGTCTAGCACACTGAGTTTTCTCACATGAACGATATTTTCCTTTATATCCACTTCAGCGCCACGATGGATGAGCGAAGAGATCCTGTCGAAATTTTTAGCGCTTTGTTTCATGGCAGGCTCAAACTCATAAGGAGTAGTTAACATAAGCCGCGCACTACCGTGCCCTGCCAGACGCACCCAGAGTATACTATTCTTTTTAGGCAGCGGGCCCTCTTCAAAAATGCCCTCCGTGCTAACTTCCGATATCTCACCCATGGTTACATCTGATAGCTTCAGCATCCCCTCTTTTGTATTGTCCAGAACCTGGTACCATCCCATCGCACTCATGGAGAGATGCCCCAAAAATTCCCTCTCCTCTGCTGGTATGATTACGCCTTTGGCTGATAGATACTCATCAACTGGAGTTTTGCAGGAATTTCCCGTCATATCAGCGAGAATCATTAGCTGTGAGACGCTGTCGAAGATAGGCTCCTTGCTATCTTTGAAGAGTCCATTCACCATCTCAGTTTTTAGAACAACTTCCTCGGCCCATGGAACACG
>JBDRBN010000140.1:0-3896 GCA_043822785.1 Pseudomonadota bacterium | reverse complement strand
CGAAATCCACTCGACGCGGCTTTCCATCGAACTTGATCATCCATCCCCCGTGCACACTGACGGGGAGTTGTTCCCCGAATACCTGCGATCTTTGAAATACGAAATCTTTCCGAAACGCCTGCAGATCCTGCTGCCATAATTCACCGCTTTCCTTTTACGAAGTTTCACCGATCAATGCCTTGCCGAAAGTCGGGCCGCCACCTGGAACGAGATAATGAACATGCGGATGAAAGGCCAAATTGCGAGTCCAGGTATGGAGTACACCCACCAGGCCGATCTGACCTCCAATGAAGCGCGGGTCACACGCCAACTGTTGGGAAGCTTCCGCAGAAGCGCGAAAGAGAGTGGTGTAAAAGAGCTGCTGATTTCGGCTGGCAAGGATGCGTAACTCTGGCGGGATGGTGAAGGTCAAGAGAAAATAGGGAACCTGCAAGAGTAGTCGTTCTTGCAGGTCGAGTCATTCTTGAGCCTGTTCATGCTGGCATTTCGGACAATGACGATTGCGGCACATCGTCCCGATGTCCTTCGGGAGGAGTGGTAACTGTAGCCCACCTCGCCGCAAGTGGAGCAAGTGTAAAGCTGCCCGCCTAGTGCTTGTGTGCGGCACTGCTCAATTGCCCGCATGGCCTGGCGGTGAGAGGACAACAATTTGACAGCAAATTTCTGGCGATAAGCATCTCCATATTCACGGAAGATGTCTGCCAGTTCTAGCGCCATAGCCCGTCCAGTATTTCGTTGATCTATCTGTGGTCTGGGTTTGTGTCACCGAAGTCAGGTGAGTGTAAATGGCTGTGGTTGATGGAGAGGCATGTCCCAGATAATTTTGGATAATGCGCAGGTTCACACCCGCTTCCAGCAAATGAGTTGCATACGAGTGGCGCAAGGTGTGCACCCTGTGTTGGGCAACCCCGATTGAGCAAGACACGCAGCCTAAAAAAGAAACCACAACCAACTTGAGAAATTATTGCACGGTCTTTGGCTTTTGGCAATTACCCAATTTATAAATTTTAACTTGATTTGCCAACACTTTTCACAAAAGAAATAAAGCCAATTTTAGAAACCTGACTTATTTATTCCGTTCGAATAGCGGATGATTAGCATTAATCTGTAGTAAGTCCCACAAATTTCCATATAAATCTTCAAATACTGCAACCAGTCCATAGGATTCTTCTTTTGGAACCCTTATAAATTTTATGCCTTTAGAGACCATCTCGCTATAATCTCTCCAGAAATCATCTGTGTTAAGAAATAGAAATACTCTTCCGCCTGCTTGGTTGCCTATAAAGGGTTGTTGTTCTGGTTTTGATGCCTTGGCCAGAAGTAATGTTGTTCCGCTTGACCCAGGAGGAGAAACCACAACCTAGCGTTTATCCTGTTCTGGCTGATATGTATCTTCAACAAGTGTGAAATGAAGTTGCTCAGTATAAAAAGCAATGGCTTCATCATAGTCTCTTACAACTAATGCGATATGTACAATTGACTGTTTCATAATTATCTCCCGCATGAAAAGGTTTAATGCAAGGGATTGCCCAACGGTTTGCGTTCGCGAAGCATGGCAGGTGATGTCGACAAGCTCAATCCAGCGGGGTGGGCACTTCGACACGGCTTCGCCAGTCAGTACAAGCGTGGACAATGCTTGGGAGCAGAGAAAACTCGAAGCCAGTGGTTTCTCCCAGGCTAAACAACCAAAATGCCTGAAAATGCCGCAGATCGGACGAGGGAGCGTCAAGCGACCATCGCCCAGCCAAAGCGAGAGCGCTTGGCATCCCCAGCATCCAGCCGCTCGCCCCGTACACGAAGTGTGACGGGGTGGTTGCTTTGTTGGGCGGCTGAGTGGTTTAAGAAGTTTTTGCCACATGCATGTTCCTCAATCTTATTGCTAATTCAAGTTTTCCCGTAGAAAACGAATCTACTCCTAGTTCGAGACTTTTTTGTATTTCTCCTTCATCATCTAGATTCGAACCATAAACAATAAATCCGCTCTGGTGTAGTTTATCAACAAAGTCAGGAGTTATCAAAGCAATATTCAAGTGAACAACTTTTATCCCAAGCAAATTTGCCCAGTCGCTGATGTGTTTTTGGGCAATTCGAACTGGCATCCATTCAGGTTGTTCGTAAAAAAACGTTCCAGTTAGTATATGTGGATTTAACTTCTTTGCTTGTACTAAAAGAGGGTAATGCGCTGTTGTCAATTCCACATCGTTGACTAAATCAAACTTCTCTACTTCTCGAATGACCCTTTGCAAAAATTCCAAACTTGAATCTTTCATGTCGATTTCAAATCGGATTTTCCCTCGGCAATATTCCAATACTTCGCTCAAAGTTGGCTTTGTTGTTCCGTGGAATTGCTTTCCATACCAACTACCCGAATCTAATGATCTTAATTCGGCTAGTGTTTGCTCGGAGACAATCCCTTCTCCGTCGTCGGTGTGTCCCAAGTTGAAAAAATGATGAATTATGAGTTTTTCATCTTTTGTGTAATGAACATCAAGCTCTATTTCATCAGCGCCTTTTGATATTGCGCTTTCAAACGCAGGTATCGTATTCTCGGGGAAACATTCTCTATCCCCGCGACACGCGACTACAAATGTTTTCTTATTCATAAATTTTCGTTGTCGGTTTTGTCGCCCAACGGTTTGCGCTATCATTCCCGAAGGGAACATCGTCCCTATAGGGGATACTGGCATGGGTTTCGACAAGCTCAACCACTAGGGCGGGCACTTCGACACGGCTTTGCCAGTCAGTACAAGCGTGGACAAAACTTTGGAGCAGGAAAAACCCGAAGCCAGCCTGTCCTGGTGCTCGTCCAGGGAGAAATACTTTATTGCACAGCGAAAGTATAAACCCATCTGGCGGAGACAGTGAAGGCTATCTCCAGCTTGAAAATCATGAAAGCAGGTAACAAAAACGGCTCTGAAAGTTCATCTTTCCGAGCCGTTTTTCATTAGGAGCTTCCTTTTCAATCCTTTTGTCGCTCAACTCTTGACACTGCTGTTAATCGGTGGGCAACTTGCCTATTTCGGAAGACATTATGACTGCTAAGGTTGTCGTTTTGCAAAGTAAACTTGACAAATCTTCAGGTATGTGCTATCCTTTAACTAGAGGATAAAAGATATGGATAATTTTACACTTAAAAACCGTCTGAAAGTTGCCCGTGCTGAAAAAAACCTTTCTCAAGAAGAATTAGCCAATCTTGTTGGCGTAACAAGACAAACGATTAGTTCAATTGAAACTGGGCAATACTGCCCTTCGGCTCTTTTGGCATTCCAACTGGCAAAAAAACTCGAAAAGCCAATTGAAGAACTATTTTTTCTAAAAGGAGATGAAAAATGAACGACCAATCTGTTTCTCGTGATGAACGTACAACCGTAGTTGAAAACGCAAGTTACCGTATTGCCTACTTTGTGATGTCATTTGGTCTATTAGCCTGTGTAGCATATCGAGGCTTTGTTCTACAGCAAAGTAGTTGGGACTTACTAGCATTAGTAGTTCTGGGTGGGGCGACAGCAACTATGTATCAAGGAAATAGCAAAGTACTTTCAACTCGCTGGATTATGGCAACTGTCGCTACTTTTATTATTGCTGGTCTCTTGGCAGTTGCATTTATAATGTTATTCCGTTAGGCACATAGTCTTTCGCCTGTAAGCGACTTGTATGACCTACTTCGCAAAAGAAGTGGGTCATTATTTTTGCAAAGGGGTTGCCCAACGGTTTGTGTTCGCGGAGCATGGCGCTGGGGCGGGCACTTCGACACGGCTTCGCCAGTCAGTACAAGCGTGGATGGCGCCTTGGCGCCACTTGGGAGCAGGAAAAACTCGAAGCCAGCCTGTCCTGGTGCTCGCCAAGGAAAAATGCTTCATTGCACAGCGAAAGTATTAATCCATCTGGCGGAGACA
>JBDRBN010000139.1:0-2472 GCA_043822785.1 Pseudomonadota bacterium | reverse complement strand
GACCGAAGAGAACCGGTTGCGCCGCCAGCTCATCCAACAAGAACGCCTGGCTGCCGTAGGCCAAACAGTGGCTGGCATTACACATTGCATGAAGAACGTCCTGAATGGGCTTAAAGGCGGATCATATATGGTCAATGTGGGCTTAAACCGAGGTGACTCAGCATTGCTGCAGGAAGGTTGGGAAAACGTACAGAAAGGAATTGATCGCATCAGCAAACTCAGCATGGACATGCTCAGCTATTGTCGCGAACGAAAGCCCAGTCCAGTTGTTACGGATCCGCTGCGGTTGGCACGGGAGACAGTCGAGCTAGTTTCAAAATCGGCCCTGCAGGATGGAATAGAGATCCTAGTTCATGGAGATGAAGATGCCCCTGTATACATCGACCCTGAAGCCATAGGCCGTGCATTGCTAAACCTTATCACGAACGCCGTTGATGCGTGCCGAGAAAAAGCTTACCCGCAAGGAGAAAAGGCGCAGGTGGACGTATCCGTGGCGCGGAAGGCTGGCAAGATTCTTTTCGTAGTGAGCGACAACGGCGCAGGAATGAGCGAGGAGGTTTGCGACAAACTCTTCACGCAGTTTTTCACCACTAAAGAATCGCTCGGCACAGGATTAGGGCTGTGTGTAAGCCAAAAAATTGCGGATGAGCATCAGGGAAAAATCACAGCAGAGTCGACCTTTGGTAGCGGCTCCACCTTCACCATCATCTTACCGGAAATCTCGTCTCAAGAGTCGACTGGTGAGACCTCAAAGCAGTAATGGCTGTCCAAACGCTGGATAACGAGAATACTTGCACTAGACTTAGCGGCTTTCCATATGAGATAAACGCGACCATTGGCATCAACAGCTTGTGCCCACAAGTCCATTTTTTTCTGTAAAACCGAACCACGCTCAGGGGCACGGAAAAGCACATTTCCGGTCTTCCACAGAGAACCGACACGCAATCCGTCAACTTGCAAGCCGACTACCTTTTTCACCTTTACGTTGTTAATCTGGTATGCGAGAGACATGACTCCAATAATTTCGATTTTAAATGATGGGAATCTGGGCCTGAGGCCCTGGCGGGTTTGGGCTTTAAAGAGCCTATGCCCTTTTGGGTGGAAGTCCCGCCCTTGGCGCGGGGAGCTTCTGTCAATTCGTATAAATCAAATTAGCATTGGAGCCCAGGTGTTGTCAAGGAGCCGGGCGGTAGTAGTGCGCCGATTTATTTCTTAATATCTTATTTGTTGAACTGCTGTTTTGTTCGAAAATTTGAGACAGGGGGGAGCCATGACTGGAACTAGAGTATTAATCATCGATGATGAAAAGGAAAATGTTCGCTATTTAAGCACCATCCTTGAAGAAAACGGCTTTAAGGATATTCATGGCGCCTTTGACGGGGAGGAGGGACTTACAAAAGTGAAGGCGCTCAACCCTGGATTGATTCTTCTGGACTTACGCATGCCGAAAAAAAACGGCATTTTTGTCTTCAACGATCTCAAGAAATCCACGGAATATAGGGATATTCCCATCATTATCCTCACTGGTGAAGGTGGTTTCTTAAAGAATTTGGCCGAGCTTCGGGAATTTCACGAGAACGGAGTTGGCCTTGGTGATACGCCCACACAAGAGGTTCTGAACCTCTTTATAGATGTCCGCCCCAACGCCTTCTTGGAAAAGCCTATTGAACCGGAAGCGCTCATGGCCGCAGTCCAGAGGGTGCTGATCACGATGGGTGAAATCAAGGAGAAACGCCTCAGAGAAATCAATGCCCTGCGTGAGCGCAAGCTCGAGGGGGAGGTAGTATTTAAGGGGGCAACCTTTCAATGCAATGCAAGAAGCCGCAATAACCTAACCGCAACTGCGGTCATGCTCGCGAATGGTGGATCTCTGCCAGAGAACTTTGCATGGCGTTCATCAGATAATCAAAACATACCCATGATTAAGGGGGATCTGCTTGCCTTTCATGCAGCGGTGACGGCCTGGGTGTATAATCACTACAAGGTATCATGGGAGCACAAGGCAGCCATAGATTCCTTGACAACCGTTGAAGATGTAAGAGATTATGATACTTATTCAGGGTGGCCAGACAACTGCATTTAGGTCATAACAAGTTTCTGGCATTATGTCCCCTCCACGGAGCGTGCTCTGTTGCCCCTTTTGCATTCTTATTACACGATTCGCTTAAGTGGCTTGCGGTTCGCGCAACACGCTTAATATGGCCTGCCATGCGGCCGGCAAATGTCTTAATGGATTCTTCTTACCCAAAAGTGTTTGCCCTTATCCAAAACCCCTTCAAAAGTATTGAAACTCTCTGCAGCAAGACTTAGGCGAGCCCCCTTTGGTTCTCCCCCTGGTAGCGGGGCGTCTGTAGCCTCAAACTTGAGAAAGTCCTGCCAACAAACGGAACTCGCAACAAGCAATAGAGTAGTTAAAATGTAGCTACAATGTAAATAAATTTAAGTGGGTATCCAGTTTGCTCAACCATCCAC
>JBDRBN010000138.1:0-19525 GCA_043822785.1 Pseudomonadota bacterium | reverse complement strand
GAGGCTGCATCATGCATCGGGCCTCCTTGCCGTTGAGCCTTGGGCGGTTCACGGTTCGGAGGCTGTTTTTTACTCCCGCAAATGTCAAACCCTGTGAGTCCCCCAGCAGAGCTGGGGGTTTACCTTGAAGCAATTATTCTTGCGTTTCGGATCGCTTCTTAGCGCGTTATCAATAGAAGGGTAGCTGTCTGCAAATTCAACCAGCTCTCTTAACGTATCGTAGGTAGGCGTGATCTCATGGTGCAAAAATATTTTCAGCGCTTTCCTTACTTGTTGAACTTCGCCCATGGAAATTTTTTCCAGCAGAAAGACCACGCTTTTTAAACTCAGCCAGCGACCGCTGAAATTCGCAAATGTCGGGATTCTGTCTTCGTGAAGAAATTTTATTGCGGTTAATGGCGAAGTATTTAAGAGAGCGGGGAGTTCGGGATATGAAAGGCCGCGTGGATATGTTGAATTAATATAAGGCATGATCATACTGGCCGGAGAGTTCTCCTTGATCAGGGCCGCGGCAGTTTCAAAAGAGCTTTTGCCTTCAAGGTCGTCGTACGATTCTATGTTTGCAAATATTTTCGCGATCTGATCGGAAGTTAAGGCAGGCCTTGCCGTGCGCAGGCATATGATTTTGACAATATTATCAATCAAAGATTTTGAAAGATATATGCCGCGCTTCGTGGCTGTATCCTCGATGATTTTGGAAACCTCTTCGCGACTTAAATCTTTCTGGACTGGTTTAAATGGCGTCAACCCTTGCTGATGCCCGTGTTCAGGAGACCATAGAAGTTTTTCGGGCTGCTCGGCCGCCTGGACAGCCCCAGTGTTGGCAGCCACGCTCCCGGGCTGCATAGCGCCGGCAGCAGTGATCCCGAAGTCAGTCCCGGATAGTGGCAGTCCACCCATCCCGGTCAAGAGGCCCAAATTGGGAGGTTTTATAGTCATAGAAACAGTTTTTCCTTTGCAACTCCCTTATCGCCCGATCTTTGCACAAGTTGCGTGAAAATTGGAGTTTGAAAATAGCAGGAATATCATGCCGTTGCCAAAAGGCCGTAGGAGACAGGGTCTTATAGTTTCCAGCATCATGTGATCGTTTATGAATATCTTACCTTGATATTGTACTAATAGGACTATACTAATAGTACAAAATAGAAAAGGGAGGTTTATGTTCAAGTACGATGTGCTCATCGAGCAAGATGATATCTGTAATTATGAAGCCGAGATCGCAACTCTTAGGCGATATGCATCAAACAAAGAAAAGATCATTCTGATAGCACCAAGGCGTTATGGCAAGACATCCATCGCCGTCAACGTTATCGGAAAGGGGTTCGTTTCAAAAAAAAAGACATCTATTTTCTGTTATGCAAATCTTCAGGAAGTTGCCGATCTTGATTCCATCGCAGTACGATTGGCACATGCGCTGGAAGATTCGGTCAACCAAGCCTTTCCCGTAAGATCGCGCATATCAAAAGCCATCGATGCATTGAAGTTGCTTAAGCCCCAAGTGAACATCGATCCTGTCTCCGGTGAACCCGCTATATCTCTTTCGCTCGGAAAGAGCCCTCGGAAGGAACTGAATGACATCTTCGATGCTATTCGTTCTCTTGCAGATGGGCATCCTCTCCTTCTGTGCCTTGACGAGCTGCAGGATGTGGCCGCAATCCCCGAAGCAGAAGCTCTGCTGCGAGCTTTTCTTCAAACTATGGCAAAGAGCCCTGTACTGATATCAGGATCTAAAAGACATCTGCTTGCAAACATATTCCTGGATGAAAGAAAGCCGCTTTACAATTGGGGAAAGATTGTTGAGCTCAAACCCATTGCGATCGATAAGTGGAAAGAGTACATCCTTGCGCGTTTTAAGACCAAAAAGCTCTCCATCGCCGACGCAGCGCTTAAGACCCTATTGGAAGGCGTGTTCTACATACCAAATTATGTCTGCAAGATTTGTTCGGAGCTATACGAGATACATACCAATTGTGAAATATCAGCCGCAGATGTAGGTCAGGCCATTCACAAAATATACCTTGATACACAAAGCCTCTATGCAGAAAAAATCTCTTTCCTCACGCGCAATCAGCTCAAGTTTCTCGTGCTGCTGGCAAAGGAAGTGTACATAAAAGAAATTACCGCTAAGGAGATTGTGGGCAAATGCGGACTCTCCACGCGAGGCATCTCGCAGATTGCAGCGGTGCTTCTTGATAAGGGTTACTTCGAGAGGGAAGAAAAAGGCCTGCGTGTTGCAGACCCATTTTTTGCCAACTATTTATCACGAGAGTTCTGATAAATCAGATAAACCATATTAAAATCGCTACTCTATCTTGCTATTTCATATCAGCTATCAGCAGCTTTGAAGATTTCGTTGGCTGGCACCGAGATACCGAGATACATAAAAAAACCACAAAAATGTTTTGCTCTATTTCCTTAATATTTTCGCCGCAATACACCATCTGACGGATTTTGGATGAAAAAAGTACGCAACAAAAAAAAACTCAACGATAATACATTGTGAGCACGATGATGAGCTCAAAATCCATAAACAATTATAGGAGGAGGATAATATGGCAGACAATGAAATTAAGATCACAAGCAGCATGACCCCGCCCATACCTGCTAAAGGCGCAGCAGACGCAACTGCTAACTCCCAGGAAACTGAAGACAAAGTCGTTATTAAAGCGGAAATGATTCCATATGCATACGTTGCTCATTATGAAATGCCAGATGGAGTTGGTGTTAATGGTCCTGGAGCAACAGTAGGGTTTGAATATTTCCCGGCATCAGAAGATGGCTTTTCCGTGGGCCTCGGAGTTCAAGCAAGCATTATTCCTTTAGGCGGTGAATTAAGACTAAAGGGAGCTGTTACAGAGCATTCTGACTGTGTAGATGGATATACATGTCAGTCAGGTGAGACGGTTGATAAGGTTACAACAGAATCACAGGATATCAAAGCAAGATCGAGTGGTCTGATGTGGAATTTTGCAGCTATGCTTAGATTTAAAGCGCCAATCGGCGAATACTTTCATGTTTCCGGAGGATCTGGTATAGGAGGAACACATCTCTATCTCGATGAACCAGCTAAAATAGACAGCTTTAGTCTTGCAGGATTGGTTAATGCAGATATGGGCGTTGGAAATGAAACGGCTCAGGCTATTGCTGGAATAAACATAATGCTCGTGCTCGCTGATAAAAGTGCTGTTGCTGCTTACCCCACCATAGGAGGCCGGATTTCATTTTAGGGCACCACTAAAGAAAAACTGGATGCAAGAATAAATAGGAGAATACTATGAGATGCGCAGGAGATAATGGAGGTGTTGGAGGTGCAGGCGCTGGCAATCCTGTCACCTATGGCGTAGGTGGCGCTGCATCATTTAGTAGCGGCACGGATGGCGGCAGCGGCAGCCCCCCTACCCCCGTAGGGCATGGCGATATGTATGTTCGTCCATCTCATGAATCAATGGCAGACGTGGCAGATACGATCTCGACAATAATGCTGGCGCCACTAGCGTTCGCTGTTGGAATTCTTGGGATAGCGGGCTGCGCACACCCAAAAATTAGCAAAACAGCAAGTCCGGAGGATGTTTGTAGCGCATTTGTAAATAAGCGTATCGAATACCTACAATATTCGATTAACCCTTTTGATAATCCAACAGAATCGGATAAACCTTTGCTTTATTCTGATTGCGTTGCTGCTTCGAAGGTGTCTCCAAGCTATTCATCATGCTTAGCGGACTTATTGAATATCTCACCAACGAAGGCTGAATTTCACTCTGGGCGACACTCTTGTCATGATAAATTTCTGTTGGAGTTACGAAACTTGTCTTCGCCTCCAAAAGACGAACAAGAGGAGCCGACTGATACAGAACCCCAAGTTTCAGAACCGGCAAACAATACCGCACCCCCAAGCGCAACAGTTGAAAACAATGAAGGAGCCTACGCAAAGTGTGATAATCTTAGCGGAGATCAAAAAAACGCCTGCAAAAGCATGGTCGATGTTTGCATAGCGGCAAGCGACGAATCCGCAAAGGTGATCTTGCGCCTTGATAGTGGTAATATTACAGCAGAAAACAGAGCCGCCTGCTTGGATTTCGCCGAAACTCTCGCTTCTTTAGGTTATAATGTCGTGAAGTGAGGAAACAAAAGGCTGAGGCTGCCGCTGCCTGCCATTAAACATTGTAGCACGCAGCCTTTAGGGTAACTGCAAAAGCCACTGAGCAGCACTCACTATTGAAACAGGGCCTATGCGCTTTGTCATGCCATGCCTTCCCACAATCTGTAGAGCTGGAACACCGAGCTTGCCAGCAAAAAAATCCAGCGATTCAGAGAGCGCTGTATCAGAAAGTTTTGCCTCGACAAGGAGCCATGGCTTGCGATCTTTCGTGATACAGAAATCTACTTCACGGCGATCGCGGTCCCTAAGAAACCACAGATCAAAATCCCCGAAGCCCAGGCAAGACAGGTCTATAAAACCAGTAGGAAGCTGATTCCTACTGGTATGCTGCCCTACCAGTAAGAATCAGCTTGCTATTGGTTATCTTAGATTTTGGCCCATATCTTGCTATTTCATAACAGCTATCAACGGTTTACTTGAAATTGTTATCTTTTTTCAGATGGAACTGACGCTATTTATACAGCAGTGCTTCATTTTTGTGCAGTTGTTGACCAAAGCAAAACTCTAAATTTGAACTTGATAAGGTATATATATTTATATACACTAAGATGAAGAAAAGAGATCTAATTAGAGCACTCATGGGGTTCGGATGGCATCTGTTACGCCAGGGCGGCCAACATGAGATCTGGACTGATGGCGAGATATGCATAGCCATTCCCAGGCACCGTGAAATTGCCGAGAGTACTGCAAGGCGAATTTTAAGGAAAGCTCAGCTCAATAGCGTAAGCGAAAAGAATAAGCCCTAAGGAGGTTTTATGTGCGTCAACTTTGAAGGCTTTGTATGGAAGGAGGGAAGCCTTTGGCCCATAGAGGTGCCAGCACTTGATATCATCACACAGGGCCGCACAAAAAAAGATGCCTTTCTTATGATTAAAGATGCAGTGGAGATGCTGGTGGATCGCAAGGGATTTGCTGTTGAGATTCTGCCCGTGAAAGGTGATAGGTTCATCCTACGCGCAAAACAAAGTGAAGACGATGTGCATCTTACCGCCCTTCTTTTAAAACAGCAGCGTGCAAAATACGGCCTTTCTCTAAACGAGCTTGCAGATCGCCTGGGCATCACCAAACATGCCTATGCCCAATACGAACAGGCCCGTTCTTTACCCAGCCTTACTAAAATTCAGGATTTTTTGACAGCCATGAACAAGGATGCGGTGTTTGCAGTTAATGTGCTGGATTCACACCAGGCCGCGTAAACGTTTTTCTCGCTTTGTAACCATTTTTCACATATTTTATGCTAAAAGACGATATTTCAAGCTATTGTAAACGTTTTTCTTGACTGTGGCCCTTATATAAACAATAATTCCATATCGGAAAAAGGGGAAAAAGGGGACGTTTCCCAAATTGGAAGTGGTGAGAAATATTAGAGTCCTTTTTTAAGGTGCAGCGAATCGCAGCAGCGGTGCAGCATTTTCGGCGGTATGTTCAGCAGCGCCCCATGAAATTTCAGCAGATTTGTCTGGCACGCCTCGTGCTTTATGACATCGGGCATGCCGAGACCTGCCCGCATTCTGTCGTCATGTGCCATGGTCCATTTGATTGGGCGCAGCAATAATAGCATGCGCCTGTTTCAGGATGCCGACGATTTCACCCAGTTCCGTCGCACCATTCTTCGATTTGTCGAGGACAAGCCCGTCTATATTCATCACTATGTCTTCATGCACACCCATTTTCATCTCCTGGCATGGATTGAAGGGACGAGCTGTCTTGCCTCAGTGATGAAAGCGATTGCGGTTTCCTATAATCATTACCATCGCCGCAGATACCGGTTTCACGGGCACATCTGGCACAGCCGTTTTCGCAGTATCATCATTGAAGATGAGGCACATTGGATGGCCTGCGGCCGATATATTGAGATCAACCCGGTTCGGGCAGGTATCTGTCATAAGCCGGAAAGATATCCTTGGAGCAGTTATCAGCATTATGCCTTTGGAAGGGACGATGTTCTCCTGAATCCTGTGAAGGGAAGAATCGGTTGTGAGGATTGGATCCCGGATCGCGGCTCCCGAAGCTATCGGGAATTTGTTCAAGCCGGAATCGCCATGGACCAGAACGAAATGCGAAAGTATTATTCAAAAAAATAAATGGTAATTTTTCCTTTTTCTACTCGTCAATGATTTTGGTGACTTTTGCGGAGGCGGATCCTTTTCTAAAGCGGAGTTTGAGGGGGTCGCCGATTTTTAAGGATTTGGAATCTGTAATAGCCCTGCCATCAGGGCCTTCGGCAACCGCATAGCCCTTTGCCAAGACGCCAAGGGGTGAGAGGTGATCGAGGTTGCTGAGAAGTTTTGCTAGATGCTGTTCAAGATGTTTTGTCTTAATGGCAATGGAATTACCCAGACGTTCTCTCCAACTATCAACTCGCTGCATAAGATCAGGAAGCCTCTTTCTTGGATCGCCAAGTCTTGCCTCAAGCCTTCTCAGATGCAGGCCTTGATTTTCCAGAACGCGAAGAAGTCCTCCTGCCAGCCGCTCACGATAGTCTGCAATCGTTCTCATAAGCTCAGCGCGCACCGGCACCAAAAGCTCTGCAGCAGCTGAAGGAGTGGCTGCCCTTAGATCTGCAACAAAATCCGAAATGGTAAAATCTATCTCGTGGCCCACCGCGGATACGATGGGAATCTTTGAATCAGCGATGGCGCGCGCGAGCACCTCTTCGTTAAACGCCCACAGATCCTCCATGGATCCACCGCCTCGGCCCACGATGAGAACATCAAGACCCTCCTGCTCGTTCATCACTTCGATGGCATGCGCGAGCTCCTGTGCAGCTCCGTCGCCTTGCACGCGCGAAGGATGGATGAGCACCTCGATGTTTGGAAACCTGCGCGTGAGCACGTGAATGAGATCGCGAATAGCAGCGCCATCAGGTGCGGTGATAATGCCTATGCGCTTTGGCAGATACGGTATGGGTTTTTTTCGCGAGGCATCAAACAGCCCCTCTGCATCGAGCTTTTTCTTGAGCTGTTCAAACGCGAGCTTAAGAGCGCCGATTCCTTCAGGCTCGCAGTGTTCTGGATCTATTATGAGCGAATATGTGCCTTTTGGCGCATATACGTTGAGCCTGCCGCGGCACACGAGTTTGAGTCCGTCTTCCAGTTCAAACTTGAGCCTGCCGTTTCCGGCGCCGAATATGATGGCCCTTATCTGCGAAGACTCATCCTTAAGTGCAAAATAGGAATGCGGGCCCTTTCTTCCGCGAAAATCCGTTACCTCGCCGCTCACCCATACATCTGTAAAAGAGGTTTCGAGATTCTGCTTTATGAGTTCTGTAATCTCAGAGACTGAGAATATTTTGGGAAGATCAACTGGTGGAACCTGATCTACCTCCCCCGTCCCCTCCTTACAAAGGAGGGGGGATGCGTGTGGTTCCGAATCATATGAATCCACGATGAGCGGGGCTTTCTTTACAGCGCGCGGCCTTTTCTTTTTTTTTCTATCACTTTGAGTTGCAGAGGTTTTGTGCGCCTTAACTGCAGAATCTTTGTGTGCTCCTTCTTCAATAAATATATCGAGCTGTTTTGTCATCGTGCCCTCCTCTTTTTAGGAGCAGCACGCACTTTCTTGCGAGCCTTCTTGGCTCTGCGCCCTTCCAAAAGGCGCTGCACTTCGCGGTTGGTAAGATCAGGCTGCAGAAGCTGCTGGTATTCCTCTTCAACTCTCCTGCGGCTCATGCCAATGCCGTAACGCGCCATGATGGATTTCAGCTCATCAAAGCGCTCGTCAATGGAGCTGCATACGGATTCGAACCCAAGCCTTGCAGCTTCGATTCTGTTTTTGAGAGACATGGGGTTTAAGGCAAAAAAAGCAGCATCATCAGCACGCGGTTCGATGAGTATTATGTCGCCAGAGAAATTAGCATCTCGCTTGAATCTGTTGAGGGCCACCTGGAGCCTTGTGTGAAAGAACGCTCTAAAGATCTGGTTGAGAACTGCCATCACACCATCGGCAGCAAGCCTACGCCTCCTTCGCCTTTTAAACCCTTCCACAAATTCCCCGGGCTCATAAGGACGAAATGGATTGTAGCAGACCACAAGTTCGGCGCCCTTTTCAATTGCTGTGTCGATGTTTGCGGTTTCCTGCACTCCGCCGTCAACATAATCGATGCCGTTTATGTGAGCCGGCCTATAAAAACCGGGCAAGGCAGTGGAGGCCTGAATGGCTTGAGAGATGGAGACGGACGAATCCTCATCAGGACCAAACACCACCCGCTGCGCACTATCCAACCTCACCGCAGATATGTAGAGCCGCTTCTTGGTGAGCTTGAAGGTTTCGCAAAAATCGTTGGTGAGCTTGTTGCGCTGTATGTTCTCGCGAATGTAGGCCTCTATGGGTCCATTATCAAATAGCCCGGACGGCAAGAGCGCAACCAGCGAAGGTAGATCCTCCTCTTTTAATTGATCCTTAATCGGGTCAAAAAGATCATCATATGTTGTAAGCGATGGGTTGGTTATGAAGTTCCATACACAGCCAAGAAGACCCCTTTTCCATTCTGCGTGCCTGGCGATCTTTACTAAACCATCAGGAAGCCAGCTCGCTGCCTGCATTATAAACTTTAGGGGACGCACCACCATTTCAGCGATGTTAGGGCGATAACAGTGCCAACCTGTAAGCTGCGAAAAATGGCCGGAGGTTCCGTCCAGACTCTTGAGCATTGTCTCAGGTCTGATGCCCCCGATGAGCGAGGCAGCGATCATGCTGCCTGAGCTTATTCCTACGAATATGTCAAAATCGTTGACTGTAAAATCCACAAGATAGTCGTTTAACGCCTTGAGCCCGCCTGCCTTGAACGAGCCGCCGGTGAGCGCACCGCCTGCGAGTATCAGAGCTTTTGGAGCGTGCGTGTGCTTACGCTTCAAATCGCTCTTATGTACTATTGTGATTCCCATTTATTGGCGTACTAGTATCTGAAGTCTTGTGTTGCGCAATCTTAAGTAAATATCGAGTTCGTTGAATTTTTCTACATCCACTGAATCTGGAACAAATATATCGATCACCTCCCTTGCACCTATAGGCAAAACCAATGGATAGCCTACAAGCGCCCTGGCACGTTTTGGTATCTTATTCCAGGCTTCAGGATCCGTCCTTCTCAGGTCGTGTATCGCATTAATCAACTTGGATTTGCCCGCGAGTTTTATCTGCCACTTGTCCTTCTCAGGATCGAGATAGATGATACTAAAGCCCTGGTTTATGAGCGCGACGTTTATGACTTTATAGCCCGGAACAAAATTATCAAGCCTGGGATCATAGCTGGCATCTATGGATATACCCAGAGACGGGATATTTGCCCCGCCTGGAACCCGTAAGACCTCTTTCTTAGCGTAAGCATGCGAGGCTGCCAGCGCGATGGCGATGATCATTGCTAAAGAAAAAATTATCCTCCTCATGATGCCTCCTATCCATGAAATGCGGGTGATACATCCGCAACTCTCTTTGTAGCCATGTCCTTTATAAAATGGCATGCGGCGCTCATGCCGGCTGAATACTCGGCAAGCGACGGCTCCTCGCGAGCGCATATCTCTTTTGCATAAGGACAGCGCGGATGAAACGAGCATCCTGCAGGCGGTGAAATCTGCGATGGCACATCGCCCGCAAGTACCATTCTACCTCTGCTTACCTTTGGATTTGGTACCGGCACCGCAGAGATGAGTGCCTGGGTATAGGGATGACGTGCCAAAGCCACCTGATCGGCAGGAAACTGCTCCATGATCTTACCGAGATACATCACGGCGATCCTGTGGCTTATGTGTTCTACAACTTTGAGATCGTGCGCTATGAACAAGTATGTGAGTGAAAACTTCTCGCGCAGATCAGAGAGCAAGTTTAAGATCTCACCGCGTATCGAAAGATCAAGAGCGGAAACAGGTTCATCAGCCACAACCAAGCTAGGTGTAAGCGCGATAGCCCTGGCTATTCCTATGCGCTGGCGCTGTCCGCCTGAAAATTCGTGCGGATATTTTGAAGCTGCATCCTGCTTAAGACCTACCAAGCGCAAAAGTTCATAAACACGATCGCTGCGCTCACGACTGTTTCCGATGCCATGAACCAGAAGAGGTTCTGCGATGATATCCTCCACAGTCATGCGCGGATTGAGCGACGCATACGGATCCTGAAACACAATCTGCATGCGTTTGCGCAAAGGCCTTAAGTTTCTTTGAGTCATACGCGTGATATCGCTGCCATCGAATATTATCGAACCCTTATCCGGATCTATCAGGCGCAGGATGAGCTGACCTAGCGTGGTTTTTCCACACCCGCTTTCGCCAACCAAGCCTAGCGTTTCTCCCTTATTGATCCGCAGCGAAACTCCGCGCACGGCATGAACTGCGGCCACCTCACGGCCAAATACACCGCCCATGATAGGAAAGCGCTTTGTTATGTCTTTAATTTCAACTAATACGTCATTCATAATTAAGTAACCTGTAATGTATCACAGATTGTCATTGCGAGGAGCCTTGGCGACGAAGCAATCCCCTTATTGCCGGAGATTGCTTCGCTATCGCTCGCAATGACACCAATGGATTCTACTTTTCTCGCAGTATTCATTGTGCATAAAAACATCTCACAAGTCTTCCTACTCCACATGGATCCTCGGGCACCTCTTCTTCTCGACATCGACTTTGCACCTTTGGACAGCGGTCGGCAAAAGCACATCCCTTTGGCAAGTCTGAAAGATCTGGAACCAATCCTGGAATCGTATTGAAGCGCTTGCCAGGCTCGATCTTTGCAAGCGGCGGAATCGCGCGCAAGAGTCCCTGTGTATAAGGATGCATGGGATTAGAATAAATCTCCTCGCAAGAGCCCTCTTCCACAAATTTTCCTGCGTACATCACGATCACGCTCCCCGCCATCTCTGCAACAACTCCAAGGTCGTGCGTTACGAGTATCAAAGCCATGCCCAACTCGCTTTGCAGCCTTCTTATGAGATCGAGTATTTGAGCTTGGATTGTAACATCCAAAGCTGTTGTCGGCTCATCTGCTATTAGCACATCCGGCTTACACGACAGGGCCATAGCTATCATGGCGCGCTGGCGCATACCACCGGAGAGCTGATGTGGATAATTCTTAGCACAACGCGCAGGCTCTGGAATGCCAACGAGCTTAAGCATCTCTGTAACACGGCTGCGAACTTGAGATTTTGATCCGCCCTCATGCAATGCTACAGCCTCGCCAATCTGATCGCCTATGGTATAGACCGGATTAAGCGAAGTCATGGGTTCCTGAAAGACCATAGCAAGACGCTTGCCCCGAACCTTTCGCATCTGCGGCTCAGAAAGTTTAAGAAGATCAACAGGCCCACCTGTCGTCGTCAGCTGAAAGTTTATCTGGCCTGAGACTATCTTTCCTGGTGGATCTAGCACAAGCCTCATCAGCGACAGCGACATAACGCTCTTGCCACAACCGCTCTCGCCCACAAGACCCAAGGTTTGACCGCGTTCAATGGAGAAGGATACATCATCCACTGCCTTGATGATGCCGGCATCAGTGAAAAAGTGGGTCTTGAGGTTATGTACTGATAATAAAGTCATAATTAGTGACCAGTGACCAGTGACCAGTGACCAGTAACCAGTAACCCCATTGAATGCTGGTCACTGATTACTGGTTACTGATCACTGCATTTTATGTTCTCAAATTAGGGTCTATCGCATCCCGTAAAGTTTCGCCAATAAGATTATATGCAGTGATCGTGGCAAAAATCGCAAAGCCTGGTATCAAAGTCAACCACCACGCTATATCCATAAACTGCTGGGCCTGAGATAACATGCTTCCCCAACTGGGATCAGACGGAGGCACTCCAAAGCCCAAAAATGAAAGCGAGGCTTCAACGAGTATGGCTCCTGCAACGCCAAACGATGCGGATACTAACACAGGAGTCAAGGCGTTTGGAAGAATATGCCTCCACATGATGCGCCAATCGCGCGAGCCACAAACCTCGGCTGCAACCACAAATTCCCTTTTGCGAAGTTTTAAGCACTCGCCCCTAATCAGCCTGGCCACGCCAGTCCAACCGGTGATGCCTATCACCACCATGATGTTGTAGATGGATGGGCCGACAAACGCTAACACAGCGAGGATCAAAAAGAACGTGGGAAAACAGATCATGACCTCTATAAATCTGGACACGACGATGTCGACCGCGCCTCCGTAAAAGCCTGCAAGCAGGCCAAGCACAATACCTATGGCTACAGCAATGCCTACTGCCACAACACCCACAGACAACGACGCCCTAGCTCCCCATATAAGCTGTGCTGCCACATCCCTGCCATCGCCATCTGTGCCTAATATATGTTTGGATGTTGGAGATGAAAGCACGGAGTCCAAATCATAGGAACCTGGGCTAAAAGGTATGGGCGGCATGAGCATCCAGGTTCCTTTAGGAGGATTTGTTCTTAGCTCAACAAAATCCAACCCCAAGTATTTGGGTGAAGAAAAAAGCGCAGGCATGGACCATTTGCCCTCATAGTGCATAAGGATAGGTTTGTCGTTAGCAATAAGGGGAGCCAACACAGCCATGATGATCAGCAGTGCAACAAAGAACAGGCATATAACTGCAAGCCTGCGCTTTTTGAACTGCTTCCATACGATCGCACCGTATTTTTGTGATTTAGCATTTATCATCGTTTTTCAAATGATATCCTCGGGTCGACCACCGCGTACATGATATCTGACAAAAAGATGCTTATGAGCGTGAGCGCTGCTGATATCGTGGCTACCGCCATTATCACCGGATAGTCTCTTGCCAAAACTGATTCAAAGCCCAACCTCCCCATGCCAGGTATGGAAAAGATCTGCTCTATGATGACACTGCCACCCAGAAGCGCCGGCAAGAGCGTGCCCATGAGCGTGAGCAACGGTATGAGGGCGTTGCGCAAAGCATGACGAATGGTGACGCGCCATTCGGGCAACCCCTTGGCGCGCGCAGTGCGAATGTAGTCTTGCTTGATCACATCGAGCATGGAGGCACGCGTAAATCTGGAAAGAAATGCGAACCCTCCATACGTAAGACAGGCTATAGGCAATACAATATGCCATGCCACGTTCGCTATCCAATCATACCAAGGCAAGCGTGAGGCCCCATCAGATACAAATCCGGTTATGGGAAAGATGTTGAGATAATCGCCTCCGGCTACGAGCACGATGAGCATCATGGCTACCCAGAATGTAGGAAGCGAATACAAAGCCATAAACAGAAGTGCAGACATCCTGTCCAACCAGCCTTTGGGTCTAAGCGCTGCATATGCACCTATTGGAATTGATATGAGATAGATCAGAAGGATCGTGATGATGTTGAGGGTGAGCGTAATGGGCAGAGCATCGCCTATCTTTTCTAGAACAGGACGGTGGTCTCTGTATGAATATCCAAAATCTAAAGTTGCGATGCGTTTAAGCCACAAATAGAACTGCTCATACAAAGGCTTATCCAAGCCATAAAGCGCGCGCGTGTCCTCTACAATCTCCATGGTCATTCGATCCGAAGCCAAAGCCTCGGTTGCACTCTGAGCCTTTAGCTCTGCAGGATCACCAGGAGCAAGGTGAATTACAGCAAAGGTGATAATGGAGATGCCCAACAAAGTGGGTATCATCAGGAGCAATCTCTTTATTACATATTTATACAAATTATCTCCAATACTGTCATTGCGAGGAGCCTTGGCGACGACGCAATCTCCTGGAGCTAAGGAGATCGCCACGCCCTGCACCGTATGGTGCAGGGCTCGCGATGACAGCTGATTTACCACTCTATTAATCTAGGCCAGGGTTCAATTGTCCACTCCAGCGGCTCTAGCCCAAGCCGGTAATCGATCACATTTCCAAAGCGATTTGCCACAGCAACTAGCGAAGGCGACGTGAATAAAAATGTGTAAGGCTGTTCATCGTGGACTATCCTCTGAAACTCACCATACATAGCGTTCCTTCGCTCTTTGTTGAACTCGCGCCTGGCTTCTTCTATGAGAAGATCTGTTTTGGGGTCTTCAAATCCAACATAATTTGAACCCTCAGCAACCTGAGTTGAGTGCCAAAGCTGATATGGATCCTGTTCTAAAGGCATGGACCACGCCAACATCGTGGCATCGAACTTTCTGTCATGGATGAGCTTTAACATTGTTGCCCACTCCAATTGGCGAATCTCCATCTCAATCCCTACCTTTAAGAGATCTTCCCTCATAAAAAGGCTTATACTGCGCGCAGTATTGCTGCCAGCAGCTGAGAGAAGAGTGAACTTGAATGCTCGGCCATCTTTATCCAGAAGGCCATCCTTATCATGATCTGACCATCCCGCTTCTTTAAGAAGCTCTTTGGCGCGTTCTGGATCGTATGGAATGGGCTCAATCGTGGGATCTGCTTGATCTCCGAATTTGTAGAACACGCTCGAAACCAGCTCGCCTTGGCCCAGGAGTATCTTCTCCAATATTGCCTTGCGATCGATCATCATAGTCATAGCACGGCGTACTCTGCGATCTGAAAATAACGGGTTGCGCATGTTCCAGCCTATATAGGAGTAATTCGGAAGATAGTAACGATGCTTTGTAAAATTATCGGAAAAAGATTTTCCTTCTGTCTGACGAACCCACTGAATAGGCCTAAGCCCGCCCAAGTCCACCGCGCCTTTCTTTAGCATCTGAAAGCTCACCGTGGCGTCGGGGATAATCTGGAAAACCATACCTGTTATCTTGGGCATTTTGCCCCAATAGTTTTGGTTTTTTGTAAGAACGATGTTGCGGCCGGTCTTCCATTCCACAAAGCGATAAGGCCCTGTGCCTACTGGTGCGCGATTTGCCGGCTGTTCGTTGAAGTTCTCGGCCTTTCCATAGATATGCTTTGGCAGTATAGGCATGCCGCTTATCATGAAAAGCGCCCTGAAATAGGGACTGCTGTAAACAAAGCGAACAGTGCGATCATCTACCTTATAAAATTCTTTTATGTCCCTGAAGTAATTGCGAAGCGATGCTGCATCCACTTTTGGATCGAGTATTTGTTCAAACGTAAAAATCACATCATCAGCTGTAAGCGGTTTTCCGTCTTGCCAAAATACGTTATCGCGTAGCCAAAACGTATAGGTCAGATGATCATCGGATATCTCCCACCTTTTGGCGAGTTTGGGTATGAGCTCGAGCGTCTTGGGGTCGCGATCGAGCATCGGCTCGAACACATAACGGTTTACATCTCCGGCATAAGCATCGGTGGCAATTACCGGATTGAGCGTGCTGGGATCGGCAAAAATTGTATTTACAAGCACATCAGGGTTGCGCGTCATCACGCCACCGCATGATGCTGATGTGAAGATAAACGCCGCGCATAGAAGATATGCTAATTTGTTTACTATGTTCATGGCAAACACATAATACCAACGATTCTACGGAGATTCTTCGTCGCTGGCGCTCCTCAGAATGACACCTCAGCCTTGCCTCCGCGCCTTTTAGGAGGTGCAAAAATTTCGTCTGCAACTTCTTCACCCAATTTGAGATCGCGATATTCAACCCTGAGGCGTGCCCCCTGCTGCGGAAACACAGCCTCTATGACATGGGGAAAACTAACGCCACCTTTGTGCCTGTAATCTGAAAACAATATCTCATAATCAACATCATCGCTGCCTTTTGCGTAGCGTACGCATCGTACTACATGCATTGATTTGCCTTTTTCTGTCCACATATGAAGACGGCTTGCTCTATCAATAAAGTAGGCGTTGCGGGCTGCGCCAACCTGCATGACTTCTGGTTCATTAGCGATAGGCAGTGCACCAGCGATGAGCGAAATGAATTCCCAAGGTTCCCACTCAAAGGACAAAAGCCTCTTCATGTTGCGCGATGAAACGCGACCCTTGTAGAGTTTTCTCTTGCCCGGAATATACAGCCAAAGATCTTTTCCATCAGTTCCCAGCTTAGCCCACACATCTGCAAGGGAATCCATGGCATCCATCCTTATCCTATCTGGTCTCTCTATCACTACAGCTGCTTCAGTGCGCCAGTCTTCCTCTGGAGTACGAAGCTCCACCCAAGCAAGGCCTCTTAGCGTAGATGTGGTCTCTTTGATCTTAAGCTGTTCGCGCTCGAGAGCTATTGAAAGTTTAGTGCGCCTTCCCTCTGGCATGCGGGCTTCTTTTGGAGGCGCCTTGGCACAACCTGCCACTAACGTGCCAAATAAAAGAACTGCAGCTAACATTCTAATGGTTTGCATATTGGGAGAATTCTTTAGGATTTAAGCTCCTCTATTCTTTTGCGTATATGTTCTAGCTCTGCTGGATCCTGATCCTTTTTCTTAGAGCCTAGACTATATGACTTTTCATAATATCTGAGGGCTTCATCCTTTTTGCCCATATTAAAAAGCACTTCTCCAATGTGAAAGATGATGGTGGGTTCTCCAGGAGCTATGCGGTCGGCCTTGCGAAGAAACTTGAGCGCCTTTTGATTATCGCCGCGCTTGAAATGCACCCAACCTAGGCTGTCGGTGATGTATCCATCATCAGGTCTGAGCACTAACGCCTGCTCGATCAGATCAAGCGCCTCATCCAAGTTCTCGCCACGATCAGCATATGTGTAGCCAATATAATTCATAGCTCCTGCGTTTTGAGGATTTAGCTCAAGCACATCGCGCATAGCATTGATAGCGCTATCCTTGTTTTCAACTCGCTCGTAGAGCATGCCCAAAAGAAATGCCAAACGTTCGCTGGCTGGAAGCACAGACCTACCCATCTTAACCACTTCGATGGCCCCTTTATAATCTTCAGCATCTTGGAGAATTGCCGCTAGATACTCATAAAACTCTGAAACATCCGGTTTTTCCCTTATCGCCTCTCTGAGAGAGACCTTCGCTACATCGATCCTGCCTTCATCATGATTCAAGGCCGCGATGTGAATCCTGGCATCTTTATAGTAGCTCGACTTTGGCGGAATCTCCATAAACTGGGCCAGCGCCTTATTCGGCTCGCCCACTCCCTCATATAACACCCCAAGATAGTAGCGTATCTTATCCGCTTCTGGATTGCGCGAAAGAATGCGTTCAAAAACCCCAATCGCTTCTTTATAGTCCTTTAGCTCATAATGGATGAGGGCGATGCGAAGATGAGTTGCTAGATCATCAGGATCGAGGTGTACAATCTCTTCGTATTTGACAAGCGCTCTTCTCAGCTGCTTTCTAGAAAGATATATTTCAGCAACTGCATTATGCACTATCACGTTGCTAGGGTCTATCGCCAGAGCCTCGCGAAACGCATAAAGAGCTTTGTCCGACTTATGCAGATGCTGCTCATAAATTGAACCCATGTAATAATAAGCTATGGCCGAGTCCGGATTGACCTTCAGAAGTTGATACATCGTCTCTATCGCGCGATTATATTCACGCATGCCGATATATGCTCTAGCCAGATGAAGGTAGGCCTCTTGCTGTTTTGGATCATCCCGTATGACTGTAGACAGAACTCTTGCTGCTTCTGCATCCATGCCCTGGGAAGCGTACAGTTTTCCGAGATACATCTTCATATCTATAATGTCCGGAGCCAACTTAACTGCGAGCACGCAAGAAGCGATTGCCTCAACAAGTCCACCCTCCTGAGCATAATTTTGTGCAAGCAAGAAGTGATAATAAGCAACATCGGGATTAGAGGCGATGAGCTCTTTTAACTCATCAGTAGACTTTTTTGTATCACCCGCCATGGAAAGGACATCAGCACGCAGGAATTCATAATAAGGGTCATGCTTCTTATCATCCAGCTTTACCTTAGCAGCAGGACCCTTTGAGGCACAGGCAACTAAGCAAGTCACTAATAAAAATGTTATGATAAATTGTAGACGATACACAAAATCCCCTGATGTTTCAGGGGACTATAGCATTGACTGTACGCAATGCAAGCTGACATGCTCTGCATAAGGTACAAATAAACCCGGCCTTCCAAAATGCTTGTCAGGCCGGGCCCTAAATAAAAACATCAGATAAGATCAGGGGATGACGTTCATTGCGCTTTCAATTGTCTTGGTAGCAAAGACTATCCATGTGCTGTTCTGCGGACCCGCGGTGGCATAGCAGTAATCCAGATCCACCTCTGCCTCAGCAAGCTGCTGTGCAGCTCTAAAGAGGGTGCCTGACTCGTTTTCGGTTTCAAGAACAACCACCTCCTCTTCAGTGGCATCAAAACCTGCTTTTTTAAGCTTTTGCTTAGCATTTTCATTATCGGCTGTGATGATATGAAACATAGCCTTGCCCTCCATCCTATATGCACAGATAGCATTCAAATTGATTCGAGCTTCAGCTATAGGTGCAGTAACACGCGCTAGAGTGCCTGGCTTGTCCTCAGTTGTTATATACAGCTCAGTGGTCTTAAAGATACGAGTCATGATTACGCCTCCTTTGAAGTTGGGAACGGAAATCTATTAACAATATAAAGATAGGGCAAGGGAAAATTATCAGTGACCAGTAACCGGTGATTAAGGCACGTTTATGATATAAATGAATTTAAACTGGTCACTGATCACTGGTTACTGATCACTGTTTTTAAAGTGTATCAAAAACTCTTTGTTCCCTTTTGCTCCCTTGATCGGGGATTCGATAACACCCTGATCGCCCAAGCCAAGCGCATGCCCTGCCTCTATTACATTATTGATGGCGATCTCATGTGAAGCTGCATCGCGAACAATGCCGCCTTTGCCAACCCTGTCGCGCCCGACCTCAAACTGCGGTTTGATGAGAGCGATTATATCCGCTCTCTTTGCAAGGAACTCATTCACCTTAGGCAGCACAAGCTTAAGTGAAATAAAGGAAACATCTATCACAGCTAAATCCACATCATCAGCAATATCTCTACGCTCAAGCTTTCTAATGTTTATACGATCCATGACCACAACGCGTTCATCTTTTGCAACTTTTGAGGCCAACTGGCCATAACCTACATCTATCGCATAGACTCGAGCTGCGCCTGCTTTAAGCAAACAATCGGTAAAACCTCCTGTGGAGGCGCCCACATCCATACATGTTCGACCTGCTACCTCACAACCAAACTCCTCAAGAGCGCGGGCGAGCTTTACACCGCCCCTGCTCACATAGGGATGGTCCTCGCCTTTTATTCTGATCATCGCATCTTCAAAAACTCTTTGGCCTGGCTTTTCAACTGGCACCTCATCCACCAGAACGCAGCCCGCCATTATAAGAGCCTGAGCCTTCTGCCGCGATGGCACGAGCTTCTTTTCTACGAGCAAGGTATCTATGCGAATTTTATTCATATAACTTTAATATCTAATTTCCAATTTCCACTGCTGTCGCGTTAGAACTGCTTGTTTTTCATGGATGTCATTGCGAGCAAAGCGAAGCAATCCCCTTATAACCTGTGTTTGCGGGAGATTGCTTCGTCGCTAAACGCTCCTCGCAATGACACCTAGACAT
>JBDRBN010000137.1:0-9181 GCA_043822785.1 Pseudomonadota bacterium | reverse complement strand
GTCACAAGGATAAAACAGAAGAGAATATGGACTGACATCACCCGAATATTTGGCCGGTAGTATTTTGTAACAAAATTCTCATATTTTTTTGTCAAAGAACGTTTATATCAAGTCACCCTCCCCAATTGCGACACAGTCTCCGAGGAGAGAGGGTTGGGAGAGGGTGACCAGAATTTATGAACCTTACCTGGGAAATCATAGAATCAGCTGGACTTAAAATATACCAACCCACAACTGGGCATCGGTATGGTGAAGAGAGCTTAGCGCTGGCAACTTTTATAAATGTAAAACCAGGTCAGCGAGTTGTGGAGCTGGGTTCTGGAGTGGGCATCATATCCCTTCTCATCGCTGTACAAAATAATCCATCTAGGATCGATGCTGTTGAATTACAGCCCTCGCTTCATGAAATCGCAAAGAAAAACGTATTGAAAAATGGCTATGAACATATCGTCCATTGTATAAACGAAGATTATCGGTCCTTTGCACAAACCAATAAGAAAAAGTATGATGTCGTAATCTCAAACCCCCCGTTCCTCGCCGCTGGCAACGGTAGATTAAGCCCTGATCTAGAGCGAGCAACAGCAAGACACGAGCTCAACGGAACTATCGAAGATCTCGTCGCTGCAACCTACAGTCTCCTTTTGCCCTCAGGAAAATTTTTTGTAGTCTTTGACTGCCGAAGGAATGACGAACTAGAACACGCAGCAAGCAAAGTTGGATTCAAAGAATCGCAGATCAAAACTTGCGATGGATCTGTATTTGTTCTGGGGGAGTTTAAAAAAGTTCTCAATCCAATTTCTAATATCTCACTGCTGTCGCGTTAGAACTGCTTGTTTTTCATGGATATCATTGCGAGCAAAGCGAAGCAATCCCCTTATAACCTGTGTTTGCGGGAGATTGCTTCGTCGCTAAACGCTCCTCGCAATGACACCTAGACATGAGAAAAATGAATTATTATATTTCAACCAGTTAACACCTCTAACGCAACAACAGTGAGAAATTTGGATTTAGTATTTATAGATGAAATTAATTGATGAACATTACTAATTATGATGACTTCTAAACATAGCAGTACTCCCAAACCTAAAGCACAGGCTTTCTCTGTAATAGATCCTCTCGGGCACTATATGCAGGAGGTGAAGAGTTATCCTCTGGTATCTGCTGACGAGGAGAGGGAGCTTGCTCGCAAATATCACGATGATGGCGATGTGGATGCAGCAAAAAAACTTGTGGCTGCGCACTTAAGGCTTGTAGTCAAAATAGCCATGGAATACAGAAACGCCTATCACAATGTCTTGGACCTTATTCAAGAGGGTAACATCGGTCTTTTGCAGGCTGTTCGCCACTTTAACCCAGACAAAGGAGCAAGGCTTGGCCATTATGCATCTTGGTGGATTCGTTCTTATATTCTAAAATACATCCTAGATAACTTTCGGCTGATCAAGCTTGGCACCACCAAGACCCAGAAAAAGCTCTTTTACAACCTGATGCAAGAGAAGGAAAAAATTGAGGCAATGGGATATTATGCGACACCGGTAGAGCTTTCAAAACGCCTGGGTGTGCCTGAAGAACAAGTAATAGAGATGCAAAAACGCCTGACCACGCCTGAATACGCGCTAGAGGCTCCAGCTGGCGAAGGTACGGCAATATTGCAAGACTTTTTGCCTTTGGATGAAACGCCAGTGGATGAGCGCATAGCAAAGCATGAAGCACACGACATGCTAAAGGAGAAGTTTTCTGAATTTGCAGGCACGCTTACAGACAGGGATAAGAAGATCTTCTATGAGCGTCTTCTTGCTGAGCTGCCCAGAACTCTTCAGGATATTGCAGACGAGTATGGCATAAGCAAAGAACGGGTGCGCCAGATTGAAGCACGAATCATCGAAAACCTAAAAAGATTTTTTAAAGAAAGCGGCATTGAGGTGGAGGCGCTGGGGCTGTGAAGAGTCTTGCAAGGGCAGGGGCAAGGAAAAAGGCTTGTGTTGTCATAGCGAAGAATCCCATGGAAATATTAGTTTTCCCGGGATCCTTCGCTAGCGCTCAGGATGACAAATCGAACGTTACATAATATACCTTATACGACTTAATATGTTCTTGTTTGTCATCGCGAGTCCAGCACCGTATGGTGCTGGGCGTGGCGATCCCCGTAACTTCCGGGGATTGCTTCGTTTACTCGCAATGACAGCTCAATAGGACATCTTAGATATGGACCAAAACACTAAAAATGAATCCACAAGGGTCACAAGCCCTGCTGGTGCTCCGTGTTCAGCTGATATGGACACCGGGCTTATAGATCCATCTGCTGGCCGGCATTTGTATATCCACGGCAAAAAAGCCAGCGCAACTAGCCTGCTCCAAGGTTCCATCGACTACATGAAGAGCCTTCAACGTTCTGATGGCTATTGGTGGTTTGCCCTGGAAGCCAACGAAACAATTGGCGCTGAGTTTATCTTTCTCATGCACTATTTGCAGGATGTGGACAAAAGCATACAGAGCGGCATAGGCCGGCGCATACTCGACGTACAAAGAAAAGATGGCAGCTGGGCCCTCTATCATGACGGACCTGGCGATCTATCTACCAGCGTAGAGTGTTATTTTGCCTTAAAATTAGCGGGGTTTGCAGAAAGAGACCCAGCTATGACAGCTGCCAAAAATTTTATTCTAAGCGCAGGAGGAGCTGAAAAAGCTCGCGTTTTCACCAGGATACACCTTGCGATGTTTGGTCTTATGCCTTGGGATGCATGTCCTGCAATGCCAGCTGAGTTCATATTCCTTCCAAAATGGTTCTATGTTTCCATATATTCTTTTTCTAGTTGGGCCAGGGCCACAATAGTGCCCCTTCTCATGTTCATGTGTGAGAAAAAGGTTATAAAACTGCCTGTTAACCTGGTATTAGATGAAATCTTTTTAACGCCCCCTGGCAAACGAGACTTTTCGTTTAGCACAGATAAAGGCCTTTTCTCTTTTGAGAGCTTCTTCATATATCTAGATAAGCTCCTAAAGCTTTATGAGAAAAAGCATTTAAAGCGACTTCGCAAAAAAGCCATTGAGCGCTGCAAGAACTGGATTTGGGAAAGAGTTAATAAAACCGAAGACATATATCCACCACTTGCATATTGTGCATTAGCTTACAAGGCGCTTGGATATGATAATGATGCTCCTCAAATTAAAAAACCATTTAACGCCCTAAAAATGTTCCAGCAACGTTATGCGACGACTGATGTACCTGCCTTACCAGATGAGATAAAAGATGATGGCCGCACAAAACCTTCTGAGCTAAGAGAGCTTAGAATAGACCCAAGAGTGGATCCTTGCTTAAGAGCCAATGCAAACGATGCCATACACCAACAGTGCTGCATATCGCCTATCTGGGACACCCCGTGGATGATCGAGGCATTGCTTGAAGCAGGAGTTCCCCCGTCTGACCCTGCCCTGCTCCGGGCTGGAAATTGGCTTATCGCAAAACAGATCACCGAAGTAAAAGGCGACTGGGCTGTGCGCAATCCAAAAGCAGAGCCTGGCGGTTGGGCGTTTGAGTTTGAAAACGACTTTTATCCTGATGTGGATGATACAATCGAGGTGCTCACAGTACTCTGCCGTCTGACAATGCCATGGCGCACAAAAGAGCGGGCTATCGCACGCGGAATAAACTGGCTTCTCTCCATGCAAAATGATGATGGCGGATGGGGTGCGTTTGACCGCAATCAAACTAGAGAGATCGTAAACAAGATTCCATTCTCAGATCACAAAGCATGCCTTGACCCTTCATCGCCTGACATCACCGGAAGGATGGTGGAGTTTCTCATCAAACGCAATTTTTCTCCATCGCACCCTGCGATAAAGAAGGCTATTAAATATATCTGGCGCAAACAGGAAGATTTCGGAGGATGGTTTGCGCGCTGGGGCGTCAATTATATCTATGGCACCTGGTGCGTGCTTAGCGCACTGGGCTCAATGGGTATTGGCACAAACGATCCGCGCGTAGCACGCGCTGTCCAGTGGCTGGCCTCTGTACAAAGACCTGATGGAGGGTTTAGCGAAGCGCCGGACACCTATGATCCCAATAAACCCTTTGCCCCTTACAATGTTAGCGTGCCATCTCAAACAGCGTGGGCTCTTATGGGGCTGGTTGGCGGAGGTGCCACGCACAGCAACATTGCAACAAAAGCTGCTCTGTATCTGCTTAACAACAGAAATGAATCAGGAAGTTGGGATGAGATGCATTACACGGGCACGGGTTTTCCTCTGCATTTTTATATCCGCTATCACGGCTATCGCCATTACTTCCCGCTCTTGGCCCTTGCCCGTTATTTTCGCGCCGGCGGCACATGCAAAGAGGTCATCAGTTGAACTAGCTGTCATTGCGAGCCCACCCAGAATTTTGGCGGGCGAAGCAATCTCCGTTTTGCATGGGTTTGCTTCGTCACTTCCGTTCCTCGCAATGACATTTTTCTGCCTCAAGCTTGATGTTCTTGATCATGCCTGGCATGGATGAGTTGATAGCGCCTTCAGCAAGAGTTTGAGGTACCCAAAAGGGAAAGCCTATATCAATGCTAAATACAACATCTGTGAGGTTTTTATCAAGCGAAGTGAATGCCCATGAACCGTTATTGGACTCCATAAACTC
This sequence comes from Pseudomonadota bacterium, assembly GCA_043822785.1. Lineage (GTDB taxonomy): Bacteria > UBA10199 > UBA10199 > 2-02-FULL-44-16 > JAAZCA01 > JBDRBN01. The sequence continues at coordinate 4,554 of JBDRBN010000137.1, read as the reverse complement.
ACCTTCAACAAGGGTCCAAGTAATGGAATTTGGCGGCGAAAGCTTAAAATCCAGCGTATAATTTATTTTTTTGACCATATTTACTGTAAACGCAGCCTTTGCGCGCGTCTTTGTCTTGGATATGACCTTAACCTTTTCCACTTCAGGCAAAAATTCAGGATATCGGCCAAAATCTGATACCACATCATACACGCGTTGCTTTGAAGCCCTTATTGCAATTGAATCTTTAAAACTGGCCATAAAAACCCCCTGTTCAAATTCCTATGTCATTGCGAGGAGTAAAACGACGAAGCAATCTCCCTTATAACCTATTTTTTAGGAGATCGCCACGTCGGCTTATTGCCTCCTCGCGATGACATACACGGCATCAAACCTCATGTAATACATCATCTGCCAAATATGAACTGCGCACTAAAGGTCCGGAAAATAATTGGTTGATTCCTTTGTTTAAACCCATATCTTTATATTGCCGAAACTTTTCTGGCTTTATGTATTTTGCAACTGGCACTGCGTGTTTTGATGGAGCCAGATATTGCCCGATGGTTACCACATCGCAACCAACCTCTGCTAAATCGCCAAGTGTCTCATCTACTTCTACATCCGTCTCACCCAGCCCAACCATGAACCCTGATTTGACGATCCCATCCATAAGATATTGCCTTGCCATGCGCAATACCTCAAGCGAGCGCTCGTAGGTTGCCTTAGACCTTACATGCGGGGTAAGCCGCCTCACCGTCTCTACATTGTGGTTAAACACACAAGGACGAGCCTCACAAACCAAGCGCACATCCGCTTCCCTGCCTTCAAAATCAGGGGTCAGCACTTCAATAGTAGTGTGAGGATTTATCGCGCGAACCTCGATAATAGTTTGTTTAAAATGCCCTGCTCCACCATCCGGCAGATCATCTCTTGTTACAGAGGTAATCACAGCATGTAAAAGCCCCATATCTTTGATTCTCATCGCAACCTTGCGGGGCTCCTCTGGATCAAGCGGATTTGGTTCACCGCTTATAACAGCACAAAACCCGCAGCTTCGAGTGCAGAGATTGCCCATTATCATTATAGTAGCTGTGTTGCGCGAAAAACATTCGCCCATATTGGGACATCGCGCCTCCTCGCACACCGTATGAAGGCCGGCCGCCCTAAGCGATCGCTTCATAGAATGGGCGCTTGAAAAAGCCACATCCTTTCTAAGCCATTCAGGTAACCTGTTCATTTTTTTCATATGAATCATGGGCATCTCTAAAAACCTGCTTTTTTCACAAGGTGTCATTGCGAGGAGTCCCGCTTTGCGGGACGACGAAGCAATCCCCGTCTGGTCGGTGTTTGCTTGGGATTGCTTCGGCCCTTCGGGCCTCGCAATGACAATTTCATTTAACTCACATCTGCCAAAGTTAACCTTCCCTCCCACCTAGATAGCAGCACTTCCTTGATTCGCATATGCGCAGGTTCCGAAAGAGCTGGATCCTTTTCTATAAGCCCAAATGCCGCCTGCCTTGCTTGGGATAGAATACCCACATCCCTTGCAAGGTTTGCAATGCGAAAAGGAGGCAGGCCTGATTGCTTTGTGCCCATAAACTCGCCAGGCCCCCTTAGCGCCAAATCCTCTTCAGCGATTTTAAAGCCATCTGTTGTCTCAACCATAGCTTTAAGCCTCTGCTTTGCCTCCTCGCTGCGCTTATAATCAGCCATGAGTATGCAATATGACTGATGATCGCTTCTTCCTACGCGTCCTCTCATCTGATGTAGCTGGGAGAGCCCAAAACGCTCTGCATGCTCAATTACCATTACCGATGCATTGGGCACATCCACACCAACTTCCACCACAGATGTGGCAGTTAGCACATGAACTCTGCCTGCCTTAAACTGGCCCATCACGCTATCTTTTTCTTCCTTCGACATTCTCCCGTGCAATAGCTCAACCCGAAAGTTGGGCTCAAACACGCGCTTTAACTCTTGGCACATGTCCGTAGCGTTTTTGAGGTCTAACTTTTCGCTCTCTTCGATGAGCGGATAGATGACATAAGTCTGCCGTCCACGATCAAGCTCGTGCCTAATACCCGCATATAACTTGCTGCGGCTTTTCTCATCATAGAGCTTAGTGATTATAGGCTTTCGCCCTTTAGGCAGCTCATCGATAACAGAAACATCAAGATCTCCGTAAAGCGTCATGGCCAAAGTTCTTGGTATGGGCGTGGCTGTCATAACCAAAACATCAGGCCATGGACCTTCGCCAACAGGCGCGCCTTTACGCCGAAGCTCTGCCCTTTGCATGACTCCAAACCGGTGTTGTTCATCAACCACCACAAAACCGAGTTTATTGAATAGAACGCCCTCTTGAATTAGCGCATGTGTTCCTACCACCAACGGGATGCTGCCGGTGGCAACTCCTTCTAAGATCTCTTTTCTCTCCTTACCCTTTGTTGAACTGGTGAGAAGTGCATTTTGAATGTCAAGCAATCCTGCGATCTTGGAGATGGTTGAATAGTGTTGCTCTGCAAGTATCTCTGTAGGCGCCATGATTGCAGCCTGATAGCCACCCTCGATAGCCTTTGCAGCGGCAGCCAGCGCCACCACTGTTTTGCCGCTTCCCACATCGCCCTGCAAAAGCCGGTTCATGGGCTGGGGCTTTTCCATATCCCCAAAGATCTCATCTATCGCACGCTTTTGTGCACCCGTGAGTTCAAACGGTAGGCTTGATAAAAAGCAGCTGTGATCTTCTATGTTCTTCGCAAAGGCGATGCCTGGTTTTACCACATGCTGTCTTCTCCGAAGCGCCAGCCCGAGCTCCAAAAAGAAGAACTCATCAAATATAAGGGTGCGATGTGCAGCTGATCTTCCGATGGTGAGGAGTTCTGGATCAAGATCTGGCGATGGAAAATGAACCTCTTGCAAACAGCTCCAAGGATCTGAAAGCCGATATTTTTCTGCAAACGACTCTGGAAATATAGGATGTATGTGCTCGTTAAACTTGTCCCATGCGTTGCGGATGATCTTGCGCATGGTCTTTTGATAAAGACCTTCTGTTAGCGGATAGATGGGCACTATCTTACCGCCGGTATCAGAGGGCTCGCCAGTTGTACTCAGCACCTCCATCTCTGGATGGATAAATTGAAATGTGTTCTTATAAGCGCTCACATCGCCAGAGAGCATTAGCTTAGTGCCAGGCACATACTTCTTCTGAAAATAGCTTTGTCTAAAATGAAAGAACTTTGCGGATACCTTGCCGGTTCCGTCTTCTATTATGATCTCATAGATTCTCTTTTTGCGCGCACCCAGAAATGATATTCCAGAAGCCACAACAGCGCCCGATATAGTCCGATCTTTTCCAGGTGTGAGTTCAGATATGGCAAGCACCTTGCGCCTATCGATGTAACGTATGGGAGTGACCGCAAGCAAATCGCCCACAGTGAGTATGCCCATGCGCGAAAGAACTTGGGCAAGCCTGGGCCCAACGCCTTTTACGTATTGGACGGGGGTGGTGAGGGGGTGTTTATTTGTTGAATGAGTAGACATAGAAAATCTCTAATGTCATTGCGAGTGAAGGCCCGTCATACGGGCCGAAGCGAAGCAATCCCCGAGAAACACTGTTGTTATGGAGATTGCTTCGTCGTTTACTCTCCTCGCAATGACACGCCCAAAAAAAGGGGAGCTGATGCTCCCCTTTTATGAATATCCTGTCAAGGAATGCACATCAATACGGAGCCACATTGACAACCGTGAACTCGGTGCGGCGGTTGCGCGCCCTGCCCTTTACTGTGTTATTGTCTGCAATGGGCCGAGATTCGCCATAGCCTTCAGCAACCAGCCTATCAGGCTCTATGCCCTTTTGAATGAGGTAATTGCGCACGGAGTTTGCGCGCCTCTCAGACAGCCCTTGGTTATAGGCATCTGATCCGATCCAGTCTGTATGGCCTTCAACCCTAACTAGCCTTATTTGCGGGTTGCGCTGCAATAGATTCGCAACATCGTCTAAGATCGGATAGGAAATAGGCCTGATCACAGAACGATCAAACTCAAAGTGGATCTTTTGAGTGATCACGATTTTTTCCTCAACAGCTGCCTCAACCTCTACCGGAGGCGGTGCAGGCGGTTCTCTTAGATGGCGATAGTTAACGCCCACAAGAACGCGGAAATCTGGCGAGCCAATGCCCGTGGTTATGCCGCGGCCGCCGGCAAGCGTAACACCTAAGCCCTTTGCATATTTTTGGGGAGTAAACTTGCCTCCCACAAGAAACTCGCTTGGATTCTGAAGCTGGTTTTTCCATATGCCTGAAAGAACTGATTCAGAAAGCACCTCGCCCAGCACTGCCCATGAATCTGTAATCCGCACGTTGATACCGCCCTTTAAAATGAGCGTGTCATCTATAACTGCGTTAGTGTTGTTTACGTCATAGCGCGTGTTCGCATAGTTGCGATAGCCGGCGTTTAAGGCGAGGAATACGCGGTTCTTTATATCTGCATCAAAAGCGATTATACCGCCTGGCGACCACATGCCGTTTCCAAGAAAATAATCCTCTTTGCCGGTTGGGAAATAGAAAAACGGAACGATTG
>JBDRBN010000136.1:0-11487 GCA_043822785.1 Pseudomonadota bacterium | reverse complement strand
ACGCAGTACGCGAATACATAAGGAATCAGGAAAAGGAAGACCAACGGCTCGATCAGCTGAATATGTTTCGGTAGGTTTTAACCGCTTTGAGCGGTTCACGGTTTTTCAAGCCCCCGGCTCTGCCGGGGGTACATGACTTAGGGCTATTTTTTGAGCAACTTATTTAGTGATTTATCGATAAGACAGTGACACACAAAATGATAAATACGTCAAAATCATGACAATCTTATGCGACACATTGAAGTCGAATGATTCCTCTGCAGCAAAGCTCTGTGATCTTATGTCTGCAGGCCTGGGCCGCGCTTCATCGACATTTGATTGTGGTGAAACGAGAATAGATTATTCAAGCAAAGGAGCCCTTCCTCGTATAAGCGGAGCTGATGGAAAGCTTGATGCGGTGGAAATTTATCAAGCCTATCTCAAAATGACGCTTCCTCCATCTCATCAAAAACAGGCCTCCGCAATATTTTCAAAAAAATTTAGCACGGACAAGCCGTGGATTTTGGATGCAAAGCATGAAGCCATCATCGAGAACCTCGTGAACAACATCTCTCTGCAGGTAACAAAAGAGATCAAGGCAAATGCCAAGGCTGATAAAATATTCATAAAGGCAAATGCAATCCTTAAGGCGCTGCGCGCGCCAAAGGCCAGAGGAGGTTTGGAACTTGTCTTCCGCAATCACAATCAGTCTGAAGCAGATATAAATCTTGCCATGGATCGCGGCTTTGTGCGCTGCAGCGAATTTCAAGTGCTCTACTATGCCGTTGCAATGAGGATGGGGCTAAATACATACCCTATATCGATTCCTCAGCAGGATATTGATGGAAGTGAAGTTCCGCATGTAGCGATGATGATTGTGGATGCTGCAAAAGGTAAGAGATATTTTGCAGACATTCAGATTGATTCGGTGCAAGCAACTGCCCCTTATCAGGAATACTATGTTGATACAGAAGCAGATATGTTTGCGACATATCTGCTGAACAAGAGCATGGTGCCGGATGCAAACAGTATGAGCATGAGTGCAGCTCCAACAATACCTCTGAAAAACGTTGAATCCATAGCTCCGCACAATGCATTAGCGCAATTCGCTTTGGGACTGCATTACATGTTGCGCAAAGATGCAACCACGTCGCTTTCCCACTTCAGAAAAGCAGCCTCGATTTGGCCAAATTTCACATCCGCGTTAGAGAAGATCTGTCTGCTCACATTTGATAAAGATGAGTGCGCAAAGGCCAACGCTAGTAGGTCTAGGAATAACGCAGTTCCCTAAATCAGCTTTGTTCGCGTATTTATTCAATTTCAGTTTTGGCTAGATCGATCACGTGTTTTGCAATGGTAAGTGCATTCTGGGCGTCTTCCTTGGCAAATTCAAATACCATATCGTCTGGATATCGTGCAGGAATATAGTATTTATCAAGTCTGCGCACATCTTTTTGAAGGGCGAGAAAAGATTTGTATTCTGATATCGCTTCTGACATGAGCAGGCCAAGGTTGTGCGTTTTCTTCGGGGTCTTATTGACAAGGACAGCAAGTCCCTTGAGCGCTTTTTCCACGGCCTGGTGACAGAGAAAACAGGTTATATGGTGTTGCTCTGTTTCTTTTTCGCCGGCAGCTGCATATTGAAGATCGCTTTTAGCTCTATCCAACCACTCGGTGGCGAGCTTCTTATTCTTTTTTTTCATAAAGCACTTGTCCTGAATTTAGTATTTCCTTGATAAAAAAATCATGTAGTTTGATTCGCTCTTCGATCTCTTTTGGAGTGAAAACGTGTGCTTCGATGGGTATTTCTAGATCCAGAAGGTCAATCACTTCATCCATGCGGTCGAGTTTTCGCTTATCTGTCTCTTTTATAATCAAAAGATCGATATCGCTTCCGTCTTTTATCTGCCCTGCAGCTGCAGAACCGAAAAGAATAATCTTGATCGGTTGATAATGAGTTTTAATCTGTTCGACTGCTTGCGAAATCCACTCCTCATATTGACTCTGCACTGCCTGACGTTCAAACGTCTCGATATCGATCAATGCCGCTATAGGCTTACCGTGACGTTCTACAAGGCACGGCTTCTTAGAATAGCGCACGTAATCCAAGAGTTCGCCGAGGTGAGTCCGTGCCTCAAAAGCCGTTATTTTACGTATAGTTTCTGACATATTAATTAGTTTAATTAATTTAATTAAAAATGCAATAAAAATCTACACCCGCGCCTCACCTCTCCCCAAATATCGCGGTTCCTATGCGCACGATGGTGGCGCCTTCTGCTATGGCCACTTCATAATCATGGCTCATGCCCATGGATAGCTCGGTGAGCGGATGAGTAAGGTTTGCGCTCGAATTTATTTTTTCCATCAATTCTCGAAGTTTTCTAAAATACGGGCGGCTCTTTTCTGGATCTGGATCATAGGGTGGGATGATCATCAGCCCTTTTAGGGTTAAGTTGTCTATACAGCCAATCTCGCGTGCAAGAGCGCCTGCGTTTTCTGGCAAAACTCCTGATTTTGAAAATTCATCTCCGATGTTAACTTCTATTAGACATTCGAGCGTCTTTGATCCTTCGATCTTGGCTATCTTTTGGCTTAGAGCCTCTGCGATCTCCAATGAATCAACGGCCTCCACCATAGAAGCGCACGGCGCCACGTACTTTGCCTTGTTCTTTTGCAGATGGCCTATGAAGTGCCATTTGATGTTAAGGTCGCTAAGTTCTGCTGCCTTGTCGCGCATCTCCTGTGCGTAGTTCTCTCCAAAGATGGCCTGCCCAGCTTCATAGGCCTCCCTTATCAACGAGCTAGGCTTTTTCTTGGTGACTGCAACCAGCCTAATTGAGCTAGACTCACGCCCTGCGCGTAGTGCGGCCTCGGCTATGCGGTCTTTCACTAATCGCAGATTATCAGCTATGGAGGTCATTGCGCTCAATATAGCAAGCAATGCAAGCAACGCAAGCAACGTGTCTTAAGTTGTCATTGCGGGAAGCGTAGCGACGAAGCAATCCCCTCAAGCCATGGGGATAGCCACGCCCGATAGCGCGGGCTCGCGATGACAATCCGGCTGGCCTTGCTGGCGTTGTCCCGATATCCGCACGATTTTTCTAATGAAAAATCGTTTGCGGTATCGAGGATCCTCGATTCGGCCTGTATTTTTCTTACGAAAAATGACGCCGAATCGGGACTGGCTGTCGTCTAACTCCTTGTCAACAGTGGAGAATACCGATATATTCAACAGCTATGAGGGGGATTGCCTTTATAATTGCCGCATGCATGCTGGCAACTGCCATTTCAGCTGGCTGTGTTCTAAAACGCCAGCCATTTAAAGGGGTTGTTGGCTATCACGATGGCAAGGTCTATTTGACGCCAGACCGTTACTACGAGAAGGGCAAGTATTACCGCGTAGGTATCCTGCCAGGTGGCTGGAAGCGCATGGCCACACCTGCCTACACAATAAGCTTTTATAGCGAGGATTACAAAAGCTCGATCTCAACTGACGCATATTGCGGCAGGTCGGTAAGAGATCGCACCCTGGCCTCTTTGACAGGCGACATAATCACAGCGCTTGAGGATCGAAAGTTCAGCGATGAGAAGGAGTTTATGCTGGATGGCCGAGGTGCCATCAGGCAGCAGGTAGAAGGCAAGGTTGATGGCGTTCCAACTCTTGTGGATCTGGTAACACTGCGTAAAAACGCATGCGTGTTTGATTTCTATTTGGTTTCCCCCAAAGAGGCTTCTCTAGATGCCACAGAAGACTTTGAGGGATTCTTCAATGCATTTCATTATTGATCATGGCCCAATTATCGCTTGAAGATATCTTTCGTGAAGAGGGGCTTACAAAGCACCTGACATCCTTTTTTAGGATTACCGGCAACCGTATCCTCTCAGCAATGAACCAAGTGGGAGGGATGTCAAAGCTTATAGGCCAGTCCTTTAGGGTGCTCTTTTCCACCAAGCTCGCTTTTGGAGAGCTTGTAAGGCAGTTCTCTTTCATAGGTAACCGCTCATTCTCGATTGTAGCACTCATCGCCCTGTTCACAGGTCTTGTTCTTGCCTTGCAGCTTTCCATAGGCCTGGGGCGATTTGGGCTTAAACTTTACGTGGGCCAAGTCGTTGGGTTGTCGATTTTCAGAGAGCTGGGTCCCGTACTAACCGCTCTCATGATAGCTGCCAGGGTAGGAAGCGGCATAGCTGCAGAGCTTGGTTCTATGGTTGTTACAGAGCAGGTGCTTGCCATAGAGGCTATGGGCGCAAGCCCCATACAAAAGCTTGTGGTGCCTCGCATACTTGCTACCACCATAGCTGCGCCTCTGCTTACGGTAATGGCTGACATCATTGGAGTTTTAGGAGGAATGATCATCACGGTGAGGGAGGCAGACATAACTCCGCGCTTTTACATCGATCAGGTGCGCAACAGCCTTTTGATGGAAGACTTTACAAGCGGCATAGCAAAGGCCTGCTTTTTTGGATTTTTTGTCTCTGTCATCGCATGCTATCAAGGACTTCAAACTAGAGGGGGCACTGAAGGGGTGGGCGCTGCCACCACCAAGGCGGTGGTCCTTTCGGCAATTACCATCTTTGTTTCTGACTTCTTTCTCACAAAGCTGATTATTAGCATTTGATTTTAGGTTAAAGAGTTAATGACTACAAAAGAAATCATAAGGTTTGATAAGGTGAGCAAGGCCTTTGGCACGCATCGCGTTTTAGAAAAAGCGAGCCTTTCTATTTATAATGGTGAGACGATAACTATCATGGGCGGCTCGGGCCAGGGGAAATCTGTTTTCTTAAAGCTTTTGCTCGGTGTGCTCGATACTGATTCAGGAAGGGTTTTATTTGAAGGAAAAGAAGTGGGTGAGATGAGCTCTTCTGAGCTATCCAAGATGCGAAGCAGAATCGGAATGCTGTTTCAAGGATCCGCGCTCTTTGATTCGCTTACTGTAAGAGAAAATATAGCTTACCCATTGAGGGAGCACTTTGATTATTCAGAGGAAGATATTTCGCGGATTGTGGCTGAAAAACTGGCTTTGGTAGGCATGGAGGGAATAGAAGATATGATGCCGGCTGATTTATCTGGTGGCATGAAAAAAAGGGTGGGGCTTGCGCGCGCGATCGCGACCGACCCTTGTGTGATATTGTACGATGAGCCTACAACAGGGCTTGACCCTGCAAATACAAAGCGTATCTGCTCTCTAATAAAGTCCTTGCAGGCCAAGCTCGGCGTTACGTCGGTTGTTGTCACGCACGATATGGAAGCTGCCTTTGAGGTTACCGATCGAATTGCGATGATACACAACCTTACATTTGATTTTATCGGCACCAAGGACGAAGTTCGCTCCTCTGATGAGGAATTTGTTCAGAACTTTATAAAAGGGCAGATGGATACTGAGGATTAAAGGCGCGAGACACGCGAGAAATGCGAGAAACGCAAGAAACGTTTCTCGCGTTGCTGGCGTTGCTGGCGTTGCTTGCAGAAGGAGGTTTCTTATATGCAGCGTAGCTTGCTCACCGAATTCAGGGTGGGGGTATTTGTTACAGCAGGTCTTCTGCTCGCTATGGTTATCATCTTCATGCTGGGCAGTGAGACGCGTTTCTTTCGCCGTCAATATACCCTTTACTCCAACTTTGAAAGCATATCAGGTCTTAGAGATGGCGCACCAGTACAGTTGGCTGGCGTGAAGGTGGGTTTTGTAGACGGCATACGCGTTCCAAAAGATCTTGAAAAGCGCGAGATCACAGTGGTGATGCGAATAGACAAACAATATCAGGACAGGATCAGAACTGACAGCACAGCATCCATAGAAACCCAGGGCCTTTTAGGCGACAAGTATATATTCGTGACTATGGGCAGTGAATCCCAGCCGGTAATTCCAAACAAGGGCATACTTCCATCAAAGGTAACAACATCCATCTTTGCGCTCGGCGACAAGGCTGGTGATATCATGGATAACATAAGCGAGGCTGCAAAGACTGTAAATGAGATGTTGAAGGGCAAAGAGGGAGAGTCAGATATCAAAGGAATACTTTCTTCGCTGAGGGCCAGTCTTGAAAAAATAGAAAAGGGCAAGGGGCTTCTGCATGCCCTTATATACGATCCAAAGGGAGAAGAGATTGTAGATGATCTGGCGCGTGCCATGAAAGCCATTGGCGATGTTGTTGCCAAGGCAGATGAGAAGGATGGCGCTGCTGGTATTTTGGTTAACGTGCGACGTGCGTCTGCAGATCTTAGCGACATACTGGCATCGGTCAGGCGCGGAGAGGGTACGCTTGGAAAGTTGATTACAGATCCTGCGCTTTATAATGACTTGCGCGCCCTCTTAGGAAGGGCCAACAGAAACACGCTATTGCGCGCAGTTGTGCGTTCCACCATTGAGGAAAACGAGAAGCAGGTGTTGAAATAGAGCGGTTGCTCTGATATCATTATAAATAGACTTTCAGCCGTTAGTTGTAAGCCGTCAGCTAGCTCAAGGAGGATTTATGTCGAATGAAAATAAACAAAAACATGATCTGATGCACATGATAACGTCTTTGCACGACGTTAAAAGCTATCAGGATCTTAATTGGTCCGGCAATTTATCAGATTATCTTCATATCGTAGAGCGTAATCCCAAAGTTGCGCACACTGCCTTTCAAAGGCTTTACGACATGATCGTCTCATATGGTTTTGAGGAATATCAGGAACACAAGAAAAAGATAACTCACTATCGTTTCTTTGAGGACCCCATTGACGACGGAAAGGACGCGCTCTATGGGCTTGACCTCCCCCTCATGAAACTCGTCAATGTGTTTCGTTCTGCAGCGTGTCGGTATGGAACCGAGAAACGAATTCTTCTTTTGCACGGACCTGTGGGTGGAGCGAAGTCGACGATTATAAGACTTCTTAAAAAGGGGCTTGAGAATTACTCTGCAATTCCGGAAGGAGCGCTGTACTCCTATACCTGGAAGAAAAAGGGGTTGGACGACCAAGGCGTGGTGTTTGGCACAGCAGAGGAGATACCTTGCCCAATGCATGAGGAGCCGCTGCATCTCATTCCTGTTGAGCTGCACGATAAGGTTTTAGATGAGCTTAATGAAAAACTTCCTGAAGATCAGAAGATCTTTTTTGAAGGTGATCTGTGCCCGAGCTGCAGATACATATATAAAGAACTTCTAAGAGTATACGACGGAGACTGGTCAAAGGTGGTAGATCATATAGAGGTGAGGCGCATAGTCCTGTCTGAGAAAGACAGGGTGGGAATTGGCACTTTCCAACCCAAGGACGAAAAGAACCAGGATTCAACTGAACTCACAGGTGACATCAACTATCGCAAGATAGCTGAATACGGTTCTGATTCTGATCCGCGCGCTTTTAACTTTGATGGTGAGTTCAACATCGCCAACCGTGGTGTAATAGAATTCATAGAAGTGCTTAAGCTGGATGTGGCATTTCTCTACGATCTGCTCGGCGCATCGCAAGAGCATAAGGTCAAGCCCAAGAAGTTTGCCCAAACTGATATCGATGAAGTGATCATAGGTCACACCAACGAAGCTGAGTATAAGAAACTTCTTAACAATGAGTATATGGAAGCGCTTCGCGATCGTACGGTCAAGATCGATATACCATATATCACCAAGCTGCATGAGGAGATTAAGGTATACGAGAAAGATTACAGGGCGGACAAGGTGCGCGGCAAACACATAGCACCGCATACGCTGGAGATGGCATCTATGTGGGCTATCCTCACGCGCCTCGAAGAGCCAAAAAAGGCAAGCCTCACGCTCATGCAAAAGCTCAAGCTCTACGATGGCAAATCCTTGCCAGGTTTCACCGAGGACAACGTAAAAGAGCTTCGCAAGGAGGCTGTGCGAGAAGGAATGGATGGCATATCGCCTCGCTACATACAAGATAAGATATCAAACTCGCTCGTCTCAGATGTGGGCGGCCAGTGCATCAACCCGTTTATGGTTTTAAATGAGCTTGAATCAGGGCTCAGGCATCACTCGCTTATCAAGAGCGAGGATCAGAAAAAGCGCTACAGAGAACTTCTTGCTGTTGTAAAAGAAGAGTATGAAGATATAGTGAAGAACGAGGTTCAGCGTGCGATCTCTGCTGATGAGGATGCTGTCTCCCGCCTTTGCTCCAATTATATCGACAACGTGAAGGCTTACACCCAGAAGGAGAAAGTCCGCAATCCTTACACGGGTCAGGATGAAGAGCCTGACGAGAGGCTCATGCGCTCGATAGAGGAGAAGATCGACATACCTGAGAGCCGAAAGGATGACTTCAGGCGTGAGATCATGAACTACATTGGCGCATTATCCCTGGAGGGTAAGAGCTTTAACTATAGGACAAACGAGAGGCTTCATAAGGCGCTGGAGTTTAAGCTCTTCGAAGATCAGAAGGATTCAATCAAGCTCACAAGCCTTGTATCCAGCGTCGTGGATAAAGATACGCAAGAGAAGATCGATATAGTCAAGAGCCGCCTGATTAAAAATTATGGCTACTGCGAAACCTGTGCCACTGATGTTCTCAACTTCGTAGCATCGATATTCGCCCGCGGCGATATCCGCGAACGCAGGGAAAAACAGTAATCAGTAATCAGTGTTTTAATGCTGTGTTTTGCTGATAACTGATAACTGGTCACTGGTCACTGAATTATGGCACAAAAGATAGATCAAGATGTATCTCGTTTTAAACAGATAGTCCGGGGCTCGATAAAAAAGGAGCTGCGCAAGTATATCTCGACCGGCGAACTCATAGGTAGAAAGGGCAAGGACCTCATAAGCGTTCCCATCCCTCGAATCGATATACCTCACTTCGTGTATGGAGATAGACAAAAGGGTGGAGTTGGTCAGGGAGATGGCAGCGAAGGAAGCGCTGTGCAGCCTGGTGAAGGCGAGGGCGCTTCAAAGGCAGGCAATGTTCCTGGCGAACATATCCTTGAGGTGGAAGTCACATTCGAGGAGTTAGCAGCTCTTTTGGGCGAGGAGCTCGAACTCCCTCGCATCAAACCCAAGGGTACAGAAGATCTGGAGTCCAGAAGTTACAAATACACTGGCATCGCCACGGCAGGTCCTGAGAGCTTGCGTCACTTCAAGCGCACATTTCGCAAAGCCTTAAAGAGGCAGATCATGAGCGGCACCTACGATCCAAGGCGTCCGCTCATAATCCCGGTACGTGAAGATCGGGTCTATCGGGTCTGGAAGGAAACACGCCGCCCCAGAAGCCGTGCGCTCATCGTCTATATGCTCGATGTTTCAGGTTCGATGGGACATGAGCAGAAAGAGATCGTCCGTCTCGAATCCTTTTGGATCGATACCTGGATACGCTCACAATACGAAGGTGTGGATGTGCGATATATCATCCATGATGCTGTGGCGCGCGAGGTCGATCGCGATACGTTTTTCCATACTCGCGAAAGCGGCGGAACCATAATCTCTTCTGCGTATAAGTTGTTTCTCAAGCTCATAGAGGAACAATACAATCCTGAGGAGTGGAATATCTACCCGTTTCAGTTCTCAGATGGTGATAACTGGTCTGGTAACGATACTGAAGAATGTATGAATCTGCTTGAGAAGCAGATATTGCCGAGCTGTAACCTCTTCTGCTATGGGCAGGTCGAAAGCGAATATGGCAGCGGCCAGTTCTTAAGGGATATTGAGGCGCGTTTTCCAGGACACGAGTTGCTTCTTTCATCCAGAATTCCTGACCGCAATGCGATCGTGGATTCGATAAAGGCTTTTTTGGGAAAAGGGAAATGAAATTTGGCAAGCAACGCAACCTGCCTGCCGGCAGGTCGCATTGCTGGCGTTGCTTGCAGAGTCGCTGCTTGCTAATTAATGGTCACTAAATATGGTTATCAATCCAAAAACCTCGTTGTCAAAGTACATGACCTCCCTTCCGAAGGATCTTGCGACGCTCAAGAAGGAGATCGAGGGCTATGCCAGGCAATACGGGCTCGATTTCTTCGATGTCATATTTGAGGTCTTGGATTGGAACCAACTAAATGAGGTGGCTGCATATGGTGGTTTTCCAAATCGCTATCCGCACTGGCGCTTTGGCATGGAGTATGAGCAGCTTTCTAAGAGCTACGCTTACGGCCTGTCAAAAATTTACGAGATGGTGGTGAATAACGATCCTTGTTACGCTTATCTCCTTTATTCGAATAGCATCGTGGATCAAAAGCTTGTGATGGCGCATGTCTATGGACATTGCGACTTCTTTAAGAACAACGTGTATTTTGAGCATACTAACCGCAAGATGATGGACGAGATGGCTAACCACAAGACGCGGATCATGCGCTATATCAACGAATACGGCCGCGACGAAGTTGAGAATTCTATAGACGCCTGCCTTTCACTCGACACCCTCATCGATTACCATGCTCCTGGAATAAGGCGACGCAGTCTGCCTTCTGAAAAGGGCGCAGATGCAAGGCGCGGCATTAGAACCCTGCGAGCGGAAAAGCCTTACCTTGAAAGGTTCATAAATCCTGAAGAGTTTCTAGAAGAGCAGCGCCGTGCAGCAGAGGAAGAGGCGAAGAAGGAAAAACACTTTCCAGAGCATCCCGAGAAGGACGTGCTTTTGTTTTTGCTCGAGCATGCACCGCTTGAGAAATGGGAGCGCGACATCCTCTCCATAATCCGCGAAGAGGCCTATTACTTTGCCCCGCAGGGACAAACCAAGGTACTAAACGAAGGTTGGGCAAGTTTTTGGCATTCAAAGATCATGACTGAGAAGGCGCTAGCTGACTCTGAGGTGATCGATTATGCGGACCACCATTCTGGAACGGTGGCCATGGGGCCCACGAAGATCAACCCTTACAAGATCGGACTTGAGCTCTTGCGCGATATTGAGGACAGGTGGAACAAGGGGCGCTTTGGCAAGGAATACAATGAGTGCACTGACATGGAGCTCAAGCGCAAATGGGATAAGAAGCTAGGGCTAGGGCGCGAAAAGATTTTTGAGGTGAGAAGGCTTTATTCTGATGTGACCTTTATAGACGAGTTTCTTACGCCTGAGTTTTGTCAGGAACATAAACTTTTCGTCTATGCTTTTAACGTCTCAGCAGATCAGATGGAGGTGGCGAGTCGCGAGTTTGAAAAGATAAAGAAACAGTTTTTGTTTCAGCTCACAAATTTCGGTCATCCATTGATTGACGTCGTAGATGGCAATTTTAAAAACCGCGGTGAGCTTATGCTTAAACACACAAACGAAGGTGTGGATTTAAGACAGGATTATGCACATGCCACGCTCAAGAATGTTTTTAAACTATGGAGAAGGCCAGTGGGCATAGAAACTGCAGTGGAAGGAGTTCCCACCAGAATCATGTTCGATGGAAATGAAGTGAAGGAGGAACGAATATAGATATCCAATTTCCCACTGTTGTTGTGTTAGAACTGCATGTTTTTCATGGATGTCATTGCGAGCAAAGCGAAGCAATCCCCTTATAACCTGTGTTTGCGGGAGATTGCTTCGTCGCTAAACGCTCCTCGCAATGACACCTAGACATGAGAAAAATGAATTCTTATATT
>JBDRBN010000135.1:0-7881 GCA_043822785.1 Pseudomonadota bacterium | reverse complement strand
GCTTGCTCTCTCGCCCGGGCTTCATACAGTCAAGTCGCCTTGCTGCATGCCGGCTCTGATACAGCGTGCGTCAGGTCGCTTCGCTGATCCGTCTCAAACGGACTGGCCTTCACAAACCTCGTGGCGCACATGATCGCAAATTATCAAAACGCTTTATAATTGAAAAGTAGAGATGCAATAAAAATGATGCTGATTACCGATCACTGGCAACGTACCAATTTCACTTGATTTAAAGCCCCCCATGGCCTAAAAACTTAGAAACTTCAATATGTTGGGAAGAATATGCGCATACACATGCTTGGTATAGGCGGTACAGGGATGGGCTCTCTTGCCGGCCTTCTCATAGAAGCTGGCCATAAGGTGACAGGGTCTGATGAAGCGCTTTATCCACCCATGAGTGATCAGCTGGCAAATCTAGGGATAAAACCCTTTGAAGGATATAGGGTAGAAAACCTGGATGCAGCCGATCCTGAGCTGGCCATAATCGGCAACGTCATTCGTAAGGATAATCCAGAAGCGCAAGAGATCATGCGCAAGGGCATTCCCTTTAGGTCCATGCCCCAAGCCATCTCAGAGCTTTTTCTGTCTGACCGCACTCCCTTAGTTATAACCGGAACTCATGGTAAGACCACCTGTTCCACGCTAGCAGCGTGGCTTTTGGAATCAGCAAAGGAGTTCCCCGGCTTTTTAATCGGCGGTGTAGGAAGAAATTTAGGCCGAAGCTATCAGCTGGGCAAGGGCCCTTTATTTGTCATAGAAGGCGATGAGTATGATTCTGCATTCTTTGATAAGGGACCAAAATTCCTTCACTACAAACCACAGGCCCTAATCATCACCTCTATCGAGTTTGATCATGCGGATATATATTCAGATATAGAACACGTCACTTCATCCTTTGAGCGCTTGGTGCCCTTGGTTCCGCCTGATGGCATCATCGTGATCAACGCTGATGATGAACGGGCCATGCGCGTAGGCAGCTTGGCGAGGTGTCGAAAAATAACATACAGCGCGCAAGGAGCTGCCGATTATTACCCTGAAGATGTTGTGGTGACCGAAGATGGAACGTCCTTTACTCTTTGCACATCAGAAGATCGGTTTACGCTTCCAATGTGGGGTGGGCACAATCTTCAAAACTGCATTGGCGTGCTCGCAGCCCTTATCGAATCTGGTATCGATGTAAAGAAGCTCGTAGGAGGTCTAGCATCCTTCGAGGGAATACGCAGAAGGCAAGAGATAGTGGGCCAGGCAGGTGGCATCACGATCATCGACGATTTTGCGCACCATCCTACAGCGGTCTCAAAGACCATCGATGCAACAAGGCTTCGCTTTCCAACTAGCAGAATCTGGGCCCTGTTTGAACCGCGCTCAAACACATCACGCCGCAATGTGTTTCAGAAGGAATACACGAGTGCGTTGGCCAAGGCCGACAGGGTGATAGTGGCAAGCCCGTTTCGTAAAGATTCCATTCCGCCCGAACAGAGGTTTGATTCAAAAGAAGTGGCGGATGCTATAATGCGCAGCGGAATAGATGCTCATCACATTGAGGATGTTGACAACATCGTTGAATTCGTAATGCGCGGCGTGGATGAAGGCGATGTTTTGCTATCGATGTCCAACGGCAGCTTTGGAGATCTTAACAAGAAGTTGCTAGAAGCTATCAAGCGGCGTCAAGCCAAGGTGTCCAGATGAGAATGAAACAGAGCCATCACTTTCGCCGCACCATAGCTGTGATCGCATTGATGGCGGGTTTTGTAAGCGCTTGCGTGTGGATAGTGAATCGGCCCGAAGTGCTGGCACATGCTTTGGCCGTGGCCAATGCAAAAAGCGATTGGAAGATAGATGTTGAAAAGTTTACGTGGCAGCCGTTGTCGAGCAAGGTTTTGTTCAAAGGCATATCGATAAGACACAAATCCACAGGTAAAAATCTCAAGGTAGATCAGGTAAAATTCATTTATAGGCTTTTGGGACTTCTGCGCGGAAGATTTGTCATAGACGAACTCGTCCTATCCCATGTGAATATGCGCTTGCCCCCTTCTGAAAAACCAAAGGAGAAAAAGGCACGCAGGCGAATTGATCCAGCGAAGTTTCTTATCTTTAAACACATCGAACTGACTGAGGGACGAATTGAAGGTCTTTCTCTCCTGTTTGGAAAGGATGCGTCTCTCAAAACAGACGAAATGCGCCTTGCGCTAATTCCCAGCATATTTGGGGACAACAGATTGGCCATAAGGGCTGATGGAATAAACCTAACAAAGGGCGAGCACTCAGTTTTATCAGCAGGTTTTATATCGCTCAAAACTTCCACACGAATTGAGCAGTGGATAAATGAGTTTCCTTACATCAACGACATCAGCGGTAAGCTTAGCATCGCGGATGCAAAGGTGGAAGGCTTAAGGGTTGAAAAGGCAGGTGCAGAAATTAAACTCAAAAATGAAAAGCTCAGCCTTACCGATCTGAACATCATGATAGAAAATAGAGAACTTCTAGGAAAGGCTACAGCAAATATAGACGATGAGAGCTTTGAACTGGCCATAGATATTCCAGAGCCCATGAGCGTGCCACACATAGGCAAACCGATGAAGACGATCGACACGGCCGGCCATCTGTCAGGGAGCATAAGGCTTAGCGGCAAAGGATTTGTTCCCAGCCAAACAAGTGGAAGCGGCAGTCTGGATTTGTCCCATCGTTTTTCAAAAGCAGCGGACTCGCCAGTGCGGGTAAATACCAAGTTAACCTGGCATCACGGCGTGTTCAACATCGCCGAAGCGCAGATAGCAGTTGGCGAAGATGTGGCACATATTAGAGGGTCAATTGACGTGCAGGGAAAGAGGATGGATCTTGCTGCAAAGGGCACGAAATTTCATATCGAACACCTCTTCAACAAATTTCACAATCCACATCTTGCAAAGATATTTGGAACTTCTGATTTTGAAGCCTCAATATCAGGGTGGGGGAAAAACTTTAAGGCTGATGTGCATGGCACGACCTATGACGGTGGGTGGAAGCCCATTAAGGCCAAAAAGATAGTCACCGAGCTTACAGCTACCTATGACGATCTTCATCTCAAAGGCACAACAATTTTAGACGATCACGAAGTCGGCAAGGCTGATCTCAATATTAAATTTGGTTCAAAACTTGCGGACGGCACGCGCAGAAAGGACATAGATCTTAAGGCGAGCATAACTGATATGGATTTGGCATATGCCCTTGGAGAATGGCAGATCCAAGGAACAGGCAACGGCACAATTACGCTTAGCGGACCGCATACGGCCTTTACAGGTGTGGCAACCGCAGCCATAGAAAAGGGCAAGTTTCACGGCCTGCCCTTTGACCGCGCATCTGCAGGCTTTGATATTACAAGAAAAAAGATCGAGTTTCGCGATATCGAGCTCGGTCTACCAAAAGCTGAGGTATCGAAGTTTGCAGGAAAGCTTGAGGCTGATCTTTATGAGGGACGAATGCATCTGTACGGAGAGCCCCTTAAAGGTCTCACCGTTGACGCCGCATATCTCTATGATCCTAGCAGATGGAATATCGCTAGTATCGTATGGAACGATCAAAAACACGAAGGAGATAAACTAGAGCTTACAGGTTCGCTGACATCAGGTGGTCCTTTGGATATGAAGGCAAAAGGTCATTTTGATGCAAGTCTTATTCAGGCAATCCTTTCATCGTTGCGCGATACATCCGGCCCAATTGATCTTGATCTAGCCATTCGCGGAACTTCGTCAAGCCCACGCCTTTTCGGTAGCATAAAGTTTGATAAGACAGCTCTTATATTAAGAGATCCCAGGGTGGAGTTTACAAGCCTAAGTGGCCTTATGCGCTTTGATGGTGGACGAGTAGAATTCGACGACATTTCTGCGGAGATGGAAGATGGGACAGCAAAGCTTTCAGGATACCTGGATCACAGGGATTTTAAGCCATCTGATGCAAACCTTTCACTCGAAGCAAAGGGCATGCGTTACAGAACTAAAGACGGGGCGTTTAATATGGAAGTTGACGGAGGCCTTGCGCTCAAGGGCGTTTTTCCAACTCCCACCCTATCGGGCGACGTGACCATAGTCGAAGGTAAATATATAAAGGACTTTACGATCATAGACATGCTGGCAGGCAAGAAGAAGAAAAAGACTTTACCAAAAGAGACTGCAGAAAAATTTAATCCCAAGCTGGCACTTCGCGTACGCAACACCGGCGATATGGAAATAAAAAACAATGTGGGTGAGATCTTCCTCAATGTAAATATCGATGTGTCAGGAACGCGAGTTAAGCCAGAGATTACAGGTTCCATAGATACAGCAGGCGGCGAGGTTCATTATCTTGGCTTGTCGTTTGATATAACAAAGGGCTTTGTAGAATTCCGTGGCAAGGGCGATAAGCCATATCTGGAAGTGTATGCACAGAAAGAGGTGAACGTGTACAACGTAAACCTCATATTGTATGGCCCCATAGACAACCTAGCTCTGGATCTTTCTGCCACATCGCCTTCAGGTCCTTTGCTAAAACGCGATGTGGTATCGCTTTTACTATTTGGCACCACAGAGCAGGAAAGGGATGCAGCAGGGAGGGCTTCGCCATTCGGCACATCTATGGCTGCTACATCTGTGGGTGGCATAATGGGTGCTCCCATAACCAGATTTACTCATCTGGATACGTTCAGGCTGGAATCAGCAGAGCCTGAATCAGGAAACATATCCAGGCTCAACATCGGAAAACAGATATCTGACAGACTAACTGTGAAATTTGCCACAGACATTGGAGTGGATAACACTGTTCAAACATTTGCTGCAGAATACCTCATAACCGACAACCTACTCATCGAAGGACAGCGCTCTACAGATTCGCGCTACAAGATGAGCGGGATCCTGAGGTTCAGACTTAGATGAAATTTAAATTTCTCGCATCGCTTATCTTAATTATATTCCTATGCTTTTATAGCGCAGCGGTCTTTGCTGCGCGTGTAGCTGAAGTTAATGTCACAGGCCTTACAACCCTCTCAGAAGTAAAGGTAAAGAGGCTTATCGGCATCGAAGCTGGAGAGGAGTTCTCCCTTCAGGAACTCGACAGATCAATGGAGTATCTGAGAAAATGGGGCGTGTTTGACGTCATAGAGGTAAGCCCTTCCATGACGCCGGAGGGCGTAATCCTTGATTATCACCTTGAAGAAGCCACCATAGTGGCGTCCATAGATATTGCCGGCAACTATCCCTACATTGAAAACAAAGTTAGAAAACACTTAAGCATTCATCCCGGGGATATATATACGCCCGACAGGCTGCTTGAACAAATCGATCGCATAAAAGATTTTTACAAACGCGAAGGTTTTGTGGGCACCGAGGTATATATCGAAGAGGAGCCACGGCCAGCAGTTCATGGAGTTGCGCTTACGTTTCACATATGCCGTGGAGAACTCATACGTTATCGAAAAATTGATGTGAGTGGTAACACGGCATTTCCCAAAGGGCGTATTGTATCAGCCATAAATCCTTTGAAACCGTATTCTGAAAGAAGGTTAAGGCTTTCTTTGCGAAAGCTGAGGGATTTCTATCATAAGAGCGGTTATCCAAAGGCCAGGGTTAAGCTCATCAGCAAGAAGATAGATTTTGAGAACCTTCGGGTTGATATAGCTATTGCCGTGAACGAAGGTCCCCACGTCGAGGTTAGGTTTGTAGGGGCTCTTCACACAAGCAGAAGACTGCTTAAGAAGAAGATAACCATATTCAGCGAAGGCGCGATTGATCAGTTTGAAATTGAAACCAGCGCTGATGCTATCAAAGAGCTTATGAAGGAGAGGGGATACCCTCATGCCAAGGTGGATTGGGAAAAGACCACCTTGGAAGACGGGACTATTTTGATAACTTTTATCATCGACGAGGGGAAGCCGCAGCGCATACGCGGGCTTTGCTTTGACGGAAATGAAGATGTCAGCAGCAAGGATATCAGAAAGGATATGCAGAATAAGAAGATGTCGTTTAGCCACAGAGGTGCGTACTACCCTGATCTGGTTTCAGATGATGATGAAGTTATAATCACAGCAATGAAGCAGAAGGGCTATGTCGATGCCAAGGTCGATAAGTGGGATGTTGAGCCCACTCCGCAAGGATATGCTTTGGACGTTATTGTTCCAATAGATGCAGGCGATCAGATAATTGTAAGATCTGTAGCGTTTGTTGGTGGAGAACAGTTTACAAATAAACAGCAACTCAAAGCGCTGAAGATTAAGCCGGACAAACCCCTTGATGAACCAGGGCTTGCGGATGACAAAGATCGGCTTATCGCGTTTTATGGCAATAACGGTTATCCATATGCAAAGGTAGAGCAAAGCGTAAACATCGATGAGTCCACAAATACAGCAGATATACGCTATGACATCGAGCAGGGTCAGTTCGTTAAAATAGGAAGGATATTCATAGTGGGCGATGTGCTCACCAGCCAAAACGCCATAATGAGCGCGATGGATATAAAAGAAGGCCAGCCGTTTAGCCACAACAAGCTGGTAAACAGCCAGCTCAACATACGCAGGCTGGGCCCATTCTCCTATGCCACGATCGAAACCATAGGCATTGCTGAGAAACGAAGCATCGTACATCTCAAGGTTAAAGTGGAGGAGCAGAGGCCTTTTCTCATAGACCTAGGGTTTAGCTATTCTACCGACGATTCATTGACCGGAACTTTTGCATTCAGAAATATAAATTCATTTGGATGGGCAAAGACAAACTCATTAAAGCTAACCGTCGGTCGTGATCTTTCGCGCGCAGAACTAAGCTGGCTTGACCCGCGTTTTTTGGGCTCGAGCTTTGAGATGACTGCAGCCTCCTGGGTGCAGTACAAGCGCAAGCCGGTATACGCCTTTACTCAAATCGCAGGCGCCATAGGCTGGGTGAAAAGACTTTCTCGCTGGGATTTCTTCTTCAGATACGAGTTGGACAGAAACTATTTTGTGGAGGGCGATTCAACAGCAGCGGATGCCGACAGTTTGAGAAACAACACCATATCAAGGATTTCATTATCATCCAGCTATGACTCACGCGATAGCTTCTCATATCCCACGCGCGGCATGTACACATATGGAGGCGTGGACATATTCAACGAGATCAAGGGAAACAATGCAGACTTCGTAAAATTTACGTGGCAGTTTGAGAATGATTACGGTTTCTTTAAGCGCCTTGTGTTTTCCACTGCCTTAAGGACGAGCCATATTCAGGGCATTGGATCGAATGTGAGCGTGCCTACCAACGAACTTCTGTTTTTAGGAGGCGATGACACCATACGCGGATACAGCGAGGATTCATTAGGCCCCACAGATGCAAACGGCAACCCCACAGGCTCGCGCACGCGCTGGATTTTAAACCAGGAACTGCGCATGAGGATTTGGCGCAACCTCGGAATCGCAGGCTTCTTTGACATGGGAAGCCTTACCAGCAATTATTCGGATATAGGATGGAGAGATGTTCGAAAATCAGCAGGCGTTGGCTTGCGCTACAACACGCCAGTAGGACCCATACGCGCTGACTATGGTTTTAAGATCGGCCGCAGGGCAGGCGAATCTGTCGGCCGCTTCCATTTCACGTTTGGGTATGTGTTCTAACTCAATTGTTCTCAAGCTCCTGACTTATAACCCGTGTGAATTTTCCCTTGTCTTCAATCTGTTTCTTGCCGATATTTTCAAAAGTGTTCTTGTAAAGAACGCTGTCCCACGTATGATTATCCTGAATGTAAATTCCCGAAGAAGGGCTGTCTTTAATTGCTTCAAGGTAAACCCCCAGCTCTGCTGGGGGACTCACAGGGTTTGACATTTGCGGGAGTAAAAAACAGCCTCCGAACCGTGAACCGCCCAAGGCTCAACGGCAAGGAGGCCCGATGCATGATGCAGCCTCGTTA
>JBDRBN010000134.1:0-5216 GCA_043822785.1 Pseudomonadota bacterium | reverse complement strand
AAGTAGATAACGGCTCCGGCACCCAGATTGGCTGCTACTCACCGTGCAAGGTATTCAACTATCCCACTTACGGCGGATATGGCCTTGCGGAGGACGATCCCCAGGCGATCATGTACTGCTGTCCAACACCCCTATCACCCGATGCAGCGTGCGAAGCAAGCCCCACAACATGCGTGACCTCCGCACAGTGCAGGGCCGGACCTGGCGCTTCAGACGCATACGTAACTGCGATCCACACCATGTGCAACAATACCGCCTATGCCTATGCGTATGACGACAACTTTGGCCTGCGCCACTGCTCGGCTGCAACCATGGTGCACGTGACCTTTGGTCCAAATTGCCCGTAAGAAGCGAGGATAAACCGGACTCTTTCTACTCTATAACAGCTGCGCTCTGTAAATGTAGTTGCAGCTCGTAATAGCCGCCGTCGTCGTTTTCAAAGGCGAACTTGACTACATCCCCCTTGGTCTTTTCCGATGAGGATCTCGCTATTCTCACATGGTGGCTTGTCCAGCGCGGTGGATTTCCCGGCAAAGAGAGCTGATCCGCAATTCGCCCCACCGGCATGCGAAACTTTTTTCCATTAGGAGCTTTTATCGTCTGGCTGTCTCCTTCTATGCCGTAACCGTTTTCGCGCAGCAGCTTCTCTGCTTCAGGCTCAATATCGACCCTGGCCCTGTACTTTTCGGGAAGCGGCCTGTTACATCGTTTGGCTATGGCAATGGCGAGCCCCCTTTCAGTGAATCTTTCAAAAGGGGGGGATGTAAACTTTTCAGTTTTTATTTTTCCCTCTCCATCTGTGAAAGATACTTCAAAACTGTCACACTTACAATTCGATCCCTCACCTTCCCGTATCTCCACTCCAAAAGCTTCAGCTACAGAAGCCAACATTGCGGTTCTATTTTTTTCAGGGCGGCGAATTGCATGGATCATGCTCTGCACGCGACCGTGTGAGTAAGGAATATATATGCCATGACCGTATTTCTCTGAAGCGCAATTGGCATAGACAAATCTGTCGCCAGAATTTATGACTCCGTCTCCGTCGTCACTGACCCTAACTCCAGTCTGTTTTCCCAACTTGTTAAAGGAAGTCGCGCTGACATCCTGAACGCCGCTATTCTTTTTACAATGCAAACCCCAGACACCCAAAAGGGCTATAATTCCAATACTCCATATCATTTGACACCTCCTCAGCAAGAATCATCGCTTGATTAGGGCGGAAGTTGCGTCTTTTTTTGCACACCCATCTAGATAATGCAGGTAATTCCAAAGAAACGATATTTAATTCCTTATACGAAATCTCTGTCATCTCTACTTCGGTCTTTAGGACTTCCGCCCGAGATGACTCCCACGAACATCGGATTTTTTCAGAGATTTCAATACAGGATCCAATTGCTGGAATTGAGTGTCGTATCCCAGAAATTACCGGAATTATTTGTCGATAGCGCCGGACTTTATATGTATATCTCTCTGCGGGAACGGGATTTGGATACCTGACTTTCTTAGCTCCTCAAAGGCAGTGAAGTATAGGGAGCTTCTTACATCTTCGACAGCATGTTTCTTCACATTGATCCAAACCAGCAACTCGAAATTCAATGAACTCTCACCATACCCCATGAAGCGGACTATGGTTTGCTGATTCGTGCTCACCCTCTCATCCTGTTCAGCGACCTTCAGAAGAATTTCTCTAACCTGATTGGGATCGGAGGAATATGAAACGCCAACAGGCATATGAATTCTAATGAGCGGAGACGAAAATGAGTAGTTGATTATTGAAGTGTTGATAAAGTTCGAATTGGGAATCAGATACTCCACATCGTCTCTTGTCTTTATCCTCGTCGCGCTGAGGTAGATATCAGTCGCCTTGCCGAGCTTGCCGTCGACTTCTATCCAATCCCCCTTGCGAATCTTTCTGCCAAAAATGATCGTGAACCCGCTGATGATATTGGCGGCCAGGCTCTGGAGCCCAAGGCCCACTCCGATGCCAATCGCACCTGCAAAGACAAGCAGAATCTTGAGATCTATCCCAACTATCTTAAGCGTTATGCTTATTGCTATGGCAAACAGAATATATTTAAGCAGCGTGTTGAGGACAAAACCCAAACCAGGATCCACACCCAGGCTTGGATATACCTTGTAATTCAGATAAGACTGCAGAAGTTTGGATAAGAAGTAAAAAGCGATGACTATGATAATAGCTTTCAAAAGAACCCATAGCTTAATCTCGGATTCACCGATGCGCATCAGGGTGAAGGACATTATGCGCTCAATCGGATCGAGCAAACCCAGGAGGTTTAAGATGATGACGAAAGAGGCGAGGATTGTAACGAAGGAGAGGACGCTACTTAAATTGCTGGCCAAGTGATGTGCTTGAACATTTGGCGCCTCTATCTTCTTTGTCCAATTCTCAAGGATGATTGAAATCGCATGATAGACGATAACCAACACAATAAACGCAACCGAAGTCGTCCATATTTTTGTAAGTATAAAGATACCAAGCTTGTCGTATCCAAACGTCCAGAGAAGGGCGCCTGAAAGGGTTATTAAAATCAAAGGATAATAAAACACCCTGGTGAATTTAATGAGCGTCTTATAGATGGGGTATTCAAGCGTTGGCAAAATAGAGAATATGGCTTTTCTCTTCAATAAGAAGAGAAACAATAAGGCGACTATTGATGTTGAAACCGCAAACCTTATCAGCGCAACGACATCGGCTCTGACTTTAAAGATAGCGGCCCCCCAAAATAAAGAAAGGACGACGACGGAATAGATTATTATCCATCTGATCCATCTGAACATGTTTGGACCGTAACCTGCGGCCGCTCTGGGCGAGACCTCCTCGTTTACCAGCAGATCTTTGAAGACACGGCTTATGACAGTCGCAAAGAACCAAAGCCAGAGAAGGCGACCCATCAACAAATACCAGGCGTACTCATATTTGAAGACGACTTTGAGGAGACCGTAAGAGCCAAGGAGGAGAGCCGGGATCAAGGCGGATGTAGCAACGTCTATCACAAAGACCACGTAGCGATAGAGGACCTTTGATATCTTTTTTACGACGGGCTGAAGCTTCCCTGCAATCCAGGTGATCAAGCTCTCGTGCCAGAAAAAACTATAGAAAAGCGCTGCCAGAAATAAAACCAGGATTGCAGTTCCCGACAATCCAAGCAGCTTGCTGTTCTTCGCCACCTCTGACAGGAGGCCAGGTATTCTTTTGGGGACGGAGATGAACCAGTCGGAAACAAATCTTATTGTTTTCTTGTCCCATTTCAGGGCGCTTCGAGGCGTCATGGCCTCTAGCTTTACTTCGAACTCCTGCTTTATTTGAGCAGCTTCGCGCTTGACGCTTTCATCAATCTCCTCGGATAATTCTATTCCAGGAGTATCTGCATCCTTTTCCTTTTTTTGTGCATCCTGCGCGGCAAGCGAAAGCGGGATCAAAAGAATGGCGATAAATATAACCAAAAAGCGCTTTAATCTCATTGTCCCCTCGAATTCATATTAATCGTTAAGGCGAAAAATATAGCATTCGAGTTAATCGTTTGCAAAGCTGTTTAAGGGGGTGGTGTTTGTAAATATACCTCTACCCTGGTTGAATTCACATCTTTCGGGGAGTACAATTATGGGATGAAAAAAATAATCATACTCTTTCTTTGTTGTCTGTCGCCTCTCGCTGCCTGCGGTGGGCAGTCTGGTTCATCGGAGATGAGCGCCGAAGAAGCCCTCGAAAATGATACTTGGCGATGCATCACGAACAGCGGGGAGATCCTCGCCGGCATCGAGGTCAGCGGGGGTTCTGGAACGCTCACGATCGTTAACAATTCAGCCACGGAGTTAGCCCTTCCCTCAATCAGCGTCTATGATTCCTCGAGTGGCGTATCCACATCCGTTGAAGTAAGCGGCGCGACAGCCGTTGCCCCAGGTGGTTCAACGTCAGGCACATTCTCATTCCCGTCCGGAGCAGCGCCCGAGGATGCAGCGCTGATCATGCTGTTTTTCGGCGCTGATCAGGCCGCCGTATTCGTAACGTCCGCCACCTATGCAAGCTATTCACCTGCGATAATCCATCCCGGCGCGACAGAACCTGTAGCTTCGATCTCATCAAAGGCTTTCCCTGGGTATGTCGATCCGATATCGGGAACGTGGAATTTTTCAATGGATATGAGCACCTCATATCTGACCGGAACGAATTGCCCCAGCTCACCCGCTTCCCTTACGACGAGCGGGGAGACTAACCTCTACGTCTCGAACAGCGGATATTCAGCTGTTTGGTACGCAGACGGTAATGTCATACCGCTCAACAGGTCGGCATTCAACAGCACCTTTGGCAGCAGTACATATTCCTTTCCCGTTGAAACAGAGGATGAATCGATAGTTTTTGGAACAAACAGATGGGAACTCACCCCAACATCCGCTTCAGAAATCGAAGGAATTCTGGAGTGGAATAACAACGAGGGCTGCTCTGCAGCTTATCCCATAACGATGGAACATCAAATTTACTCACTTCCAACCGCTATTGTGCTGTGTGAAGGCATGTGGTCGATCGACTACTCCACCATCAACTGCGGCGGCAATACCATATCACCCGCTGTGCTCACAAACCTACCCTGGCCGACAGGTAACCTCGATGTCACCTATGGTCCTGATGGCGATCCGGTCTACCTTGAATACGATACTGTAGCCGGCTATCAAAATCTTATGAATAACAGCGGAACCAATACATATGGATCGGCTGTTCCGAACATGAGCCTGGGAATCACCCCGCTCACCATTCCAGTGCCACCTTACGTTGCACCGATAGATATCGTCGGAGGGTTTCAGATGACAGCCATCGATGCCATAACGATTTACGGAACAGTAGTAATTCAAGGATATGGCATCGCTCCGTGCTCCGGCAGCGCGATATTCACGATGCATGCGCTAGGACCGTGTTGAGGGATAAAAATTTCCGCATCTAGACGGCAATGGCCGCCTGAAAAGATTGGGGTGCCATGGAAACGAGGTGCCCATATTTAGAAACGGCCCGATAGTATTTTTTAGGTGCCCTTTCTTCTTCTAAATATTTAGCCCAAAGATATATGTTAATGAAAGATAGATTCCTACAAATATAAAGACCATCCCTGTAATTCGTCGCATCCATATTTCGATTTTTGCAATCTTATGAAAAACCTTACCAACAAGATGAGCGGCAAAGACCATGATAAAAGCAAATATTA
>JBDRBN010000133.1:0-6885 GCA_043822785.1 Pseudomonadota bacterium | reverse complement strand
GCCTATTTTAGAAAACCTGGGATTGATCCGGAAATGGTTCCGATCATTCCTATTAATTCGGCAGCCCTAGCTGCACATTCGCCCACCCTGACATTATCGCTTGGGCATTAACCTGACATATTGACTTGGGCACGACAGGCGAGATCATCTCTCCTTAAAGCCTGTTACAAACACTATTTGATAAGATTCATGAACTCTGCCCTGGTTTCCGGGCGCTTTCTGAAGGCGCCTAACATGGCGGATGTGATGATGGACGTGCCCCTCTTTTGCACGCCCCTCATCTGCATGCACAGATGCTCTGCATCAATGACCACTGCAACGCCTTTAGGCTTGAGCACATCCATAAGGGTTTGGGCGATCTGATTGGTGAGCCTCTCTCGCACCTGAAGCCTGCGGGCAAATAAATCCACCATGCGCGCGATCTTGGAGATGCCCACTATCCTTTCGTTGGGAATATAGCCCACATGCGCCCTGCCAAAGAACGGCAGCAGATGATGCTCGCAAAGACTATAGATCGGGACATCCCGCACAAGTACCAGCTCTTCGTGTTTGTCGGAGTACATCGAATTTTCGATAAGAGCTTTGGGGTCTTGTCTGTAGCCCTCGGTAAGAAACTTGAGCGATTCCTTGACCCGCTCCGGCGTCCTCTTTAGCCCCTCACGATTGGGGTCCTCGCCCAGCTCCTCGATGATTCTCCTGATCGCGTCTTCCATAGCCCCCTTTTAGTCCCCAGACTCTCCATATGTCAATCGATCCTCACTATCAATTTGCTTGGTGTAGGAATTCCCGTTTCTAGCACCTTCACGCAGGATCGGGTGGTTCGATTTGCTAGGCACTGCGCTCGCACGATTTTGTTTCGGTCTCAGTTTGCCTCACCGCCGGAACTCGCCGAGCACTCAAGCTCATCGTTTAACAGTAAAATTCTTGAGTGCTCGGCTCAGACAGCCGTCGGCGTCGTGCAGCACAGTCTTTTAGCAAGGCACGACCGGCAAACATTCGCCGAACAAAATCGGCTCTCTCCGCGATATCGCAAATCGAACCACCCGATCCTGCATAGCTCTAGATACGAGCTGTATGCATGTGCAAATTTAGTATTCGGAGGGGAGGGTCGATTTCCACGCATCGACGTTTTGACCGAAGGCGTATGAGTTGCGAAAATGACGGCTGGTTTCGCGATTTGGCGGCCGACAGAGGAGGACGCCAAATCGTTCATACAGATATATATAATAGTAATGAAACCAGCGGCATTTTCGCGATGAATAGCCTGAGGGAAGGCGCTAGCGTGGGAATCGATCCTCCCCGCAGAATAATTTGCACATGCTACGGAGGGAAACGCCACCAAAACCCTGATGCTAAAGATGGGAAAGTTTAGAAAGCTGCTTTGCCAAATCTTCCATGCGTTGCTTAATATCATCGCGAACCTGCCTGAATACCTTCATAGCGTCAGGAGAGCCAGTCGCATATATGGGATCCTCTATGGGCCAGTGCTCTTGTAACAGGGCATTGGGAAATACAGGACACCGATCCCTGGCATCGCCGCATAAGGTGACTACATAATCGATCTCATCGATCGGAATTTCATTCACAGTTTTTGAATATTGACTCGAGATATCGATGTTCACCTCTTTCATCACATCTATCGCAAGGGGATGTACGCTTGATGCAATCGTACCAGCGCTCAAGACCTTCCATTTTACTGGCAACATAGTTTTGGCAAATCCCTCTGCCATCTGTGAACGGCAAGAGTTGCCAGTGCAGATGAAGAGTATGGAGCGTTTCGTTTTCATCAGAGATATTCCCCATTGATAAAATCCGCGATCTTGAGGGCAGCGGCCATGATGGTGATCTGGGGATTCACGCCAAGCGAGGTCGGAAAGATCGAGCCGTCCGCGACAAAGACGTTATCCAGCCCATAGACACGGCCGTTGGGATCGACCACTGCCTCGCGCGGATCCGCGCCCATCCTGCACGTACCCAGAGGATGAAACGCCTGCAGATCCAAATCCTTGTTGCGCAGCCTAAGTTTTGCAATGGCTTGCGCGCCCTCCTCCCTTGCTACAACCGGCAGAGTATGTATGCCTGGAAAAACCTTTTTCGCGCCGGCTGCAAAAAAAGCCTGGGCCAGATGCGTAATCCCTTTTTGGTATTTTGGAAGATCCTCACGATTTATGTTGTAGATGGTCTTAGAGTGATTTCCAAATCCCCTTATCACCCTTCCTCTAGTAGTATCTGAAACCATCATGCCGAACACTGCGATATGGTTGTATTTTTCCATCACCTCTTTGTGTTCCCTGCCAGTGAGGAGCAACGTGCAGGCGGTAAAGGCCGGGGGCAGAAATACGTTTTCTAGTTTGATGCCCTCTTCCACAAGCGCATCCGAATGAAAGCCCTGAGGTATGCCTTTCCATCCGCACACCTCCTCGTCCATGAGCGCGAATACTTTGGTAGCCGGATGCAAGGTGAGGTTGCGGCCCCGCTGGCCGCTCGGGTCGGCAATCTTCGATTGCCCAAGAAGAACTGGTGAATATAGCGTGCCGCATGCAACAACGATAGCGCGCGCTTTTACAAAAAGCGTCGGTCCCCTTGCCCTGCTCACCGGATCGATAAACCGACAGCTGACCAGACTTGCGTGACTCCCCTTATGCACGATCCTCTCAGCCCGGCACTTGGTGTAAATGCGCGCGCCCGCTCGCATCGCCTGCGGCACCGCGTTCATCTGCAACGACTTCTTGGCATTTGTGGGGCAGCCAAAGCAACAAAGGCCGCTGCCGCAGCACCCAGGCGCATTGCGCGTTATTGGCTCAACCTGAATACCCAATTCGCGCGCACCCTTGGCAAATATCTTGCCTGAGCGACTTTGCACATCATCCTTGGCTGGCTCTACCTCGAGGAACTTTTCAACCCTATCGAAATAAGGATCAAGCCTCTCCGGCGCCCAGTTCGTAAGCCCGTATCTATCGGCCCACCACTGAAAGACCTTCTTGGGAGTGCGAAAACATGTTCCGGAATTAATAACAGTGGTTCCGCCAACGCATCGGCCCACAGGGATGAGTATGGATGGCCAACCAAACGAGTTTACAAGGCCGCCTGCACGGTAGAGCATTTTTGTCATGGTCATGGCATCATGACAAAAATCGTTTATGTCAAAATATCCGCCCTCCTCAATTACGGCCACGCTTCTGCCCGCTTGCGCCAGATCCAAGGCTGCCATGGCCCCACCTGCACCAGAGCCTATTACACAAACATCTACTTCAATAGTTTGATCATCAGAAGGAAACTCCCTTATGAGATTTTCGCTGGGAAAATCGGGCGAGCTTTTAGTTATATCGAACTTTGGAGCATAGCCTATACTCTGCTCGACCTCGGCAAGCGAATAGTAGTTCATGAATACGACGGATTCGATAAACCTCTTTAGAGTCCTCTTGACCGACCACCTCGTGTGATGCCATGCCCTAACATAGCGATCGCGCAAGATGGGATCCATCCACGTCATGAGTTTGCATTTGCCATAATAGAAAAAAGCCAAGAGCTCAAAGACCCACAGGCAAAGGCGCCATGCAAGCGCCATATCCCTGGTCAAATGCTCTAAGTGATCGTCAACGTGGTCCAGCAGTAGGTCCATCTGGGGGCTTGTAGCTTCAAGTGGCAGAAGCACTTCTGCAAATGCCGCCACAATCCTGCGCTCTCTATTAAATAGGTTTTTCGTCAAGGCATACCTCTTTTCTAAGCGGCAAGCGATAAGGGGTAAGGGGTAACAACTTACCTCTTAACGCTTAACGCTTATCCCTTTTTTCTAGTCTCTTGATGGCTTCTTTCATGCCCTTCTCAATTGCAGCGGGATCATAATCATTAACGCGTAAATCATTGTATGACTTTCCTTCGGAATTTAGAAAGAGAACCGTTGGCCAGCTCATTACATTGTATTTTCTGATAAGCTTTCGCACTTCTTTAGTTTCTATCGTAGCATCCACTCGCAGAGGGACCATCATGTAGCTTAGATCAACTATCCTATTTAACGAAAAGAAATCGCGCTCAAGTTTACGGCACGGAGGACACCAGAGCGCAGTGAACTCTAATATTATGGGCCGCCTGCTCTGTCTTGCAAACTGAAGGGCATGTTCTTCGTTTGTTATCCACTCCACCCTGGGAATGTCACTCACTCCAGGTACCGGTCTTCCAAAACCTAAAAGACTACCCATGTAAAAGACAGCTGGGAAAAGCAGTGCCACGCCTAATACCCGTTTGATCCACAGCATCCATGTTCCACCCTTAAGCCTACCTACCAGCTCTGCATAACATGCCCCGAGCAAAACCATGAGAAGTCCCATACCTGAAGCATAGACAACAAGAAGTGCAAAGCCTGTCACGAAGCTACCTTGAAGGGCAACGTATCCAAGAATTGCTGCCAAAACCGGCCCTGAACACGGCGACGCGACTAGCCCAAGCCCTATCCCTGCCAGCAAGGCTCCTCTGTACCCCTCGCCACCTAGCTTATGCAGGCAATTATGCCATTTCCTGGGAAGCCTTATGTCAAAGGCGCCCAACATAGAAAGGCTCATTGCAAGGAAGAAGAGCACCACCAGCAGAAGAAACCATCGCTGCTGATACAAAAAACCCAAATTCTTTCCAAAGGCAACAGCCCCAATTCCCAACAATGAATATGTCAGGATAAGGCCGCCCACTAACGTAGCAGCCAAAAGCAAATTCTCCCAAAAACGCTTGTGCGGATGCACACCCACAAAGAGCAGAACTGCCGGAATGACCGGCCACACGCAGGGTGTAAGGGACGTAAGAATGCCTGCCAAAAAGACTATGACAATGGCCAGCAGAGCCCCACTTTCAAGAACAACCGAGAAATCGCGAATTTCGAGAAGCCGACGAAGTCCAAGCTTTTGTTGAATCGATGTGGGCAAAGGCCTCTCTTTTGGCTTTGCAGTCACAATTGGTGCATTCTCATCCAAAGCCTTCCCACCCACGTTAATACTGATTGGTATCTCGCGTTGCTCAGGGCGAAAGCACAGCTTAGGCGAACAACCTCTAAAACGTAAAACCGTCGTAAGTTCATGCTCACCTAATGCAAGGCCCTCAGGAACTTCCCCCTTTATGGCGATGCGCACATCGCCCTTATACACATCCACATTCTTGTCTATGAACGGATCAAGATATTGAGAGGATTTGGGATATTCTATTTCGGTTATGATTAGGCCTTCCAAACTTGAGAAATCCACTTCCGTCTCATCTGCATACAGATAGTATCCCTCTGGCACCTGGATGGTTAGATCAATCTCAAAGTCACTGCCAAGAGTAAACGTACGAGGCGCATCATCCCAAAGTACGTGAAACGGATTTGTAGGGCTTATTGCGGCAAACGCCATAAAGGGTAGCAATACTGCTAGAAACGTAAGAATGAGAAGCTTTTGCTTGGACATAGTAAAGCTAATCTACAGCAGGTATATAGGAAGGTCAATTATAGGTCGTGATTATCCTTGAAGAAGAGCTCGTGCTAATGTATTTTTATATATGATGAACAGTGAGAATACATTATTTGTGAAGATAGCTCTTAGATTAGCCAGTAAAATCGGGGCTCAGGCAGTGGTAATCCACGCTGATCCGCTAGATGACCTAATCTACAACGATCGGGTCCCAAAAAACCGTAATCTCATCTTGCTTACAAAAAAGAAGCGCCTCGAGCTTAGCGAAGAACCGAAAAACTCGCTGGTAACCAAAGCCAAGGCTATCCTCACAATCCCTCGTATAGCCCTCACCCGCATGTCGCTGGTTAAGATTGGCACTACGCTTGCTCTTTCTCAGGAGATAGTTAAACCAGGCGCTAAGCTGGTGTTTGCAGTTGGCCCTTCAGACTCAGGCCCTCTTGATCTCGTTCATAGCGTGGATACTTCCAAAGAGTCTGACGTCATAGCTGGCCGCGGCGTTACCAAAATATCAGAGGCAGTGCAGCCAGAGCTCTTTCATGCTGTGCTCAACCTCGCTGTGGAGCTTGCCGACACAGGCCGCGAGGGCAAACCCCTGGGCACCATCTTTGTGGTTGGCGACCATGAAAAGGTGATGCAGCTATCCAAGCAGATGATCATGAACCCGTTCAAGGGCTATGACGAAGAAGAGCGAAATATCCTGGCCTCCTCTATAAAGGAGACCGTTCGGGAGTTTGCCACCATGGACGGCGCATTTGTAATAGCTGACGATGGCACTATACTTGCCGCTGGCCGGTATCTTGGCGCAGCCATCGATGAGTCGGCGCTTCCGCGGGGCCTGGGCAGCAGACATATCGCTGCAGCAGGCATCAGCACCTTGACCAAGGCTGTAGCCTTTGTTATATCTGAATCATCTGGCGATGTACGAATATTCAAAGACGGCCGAATCATCATGCATATAGAAAAGGCCCCTTCCAAGAAGTGAGGTAAAGACGATATGACTAAAAAAGAGCAAACCGGTTTGGATGTACATGCATACGACACAAGGCTTCTTGAGCGAAATCTTCGGGATGGCAAGATAACTAAGAAGGAATATGATGCATATTTAAAGAAGCTAACCGATACTGCTGCAAATGCCGAGTACATCGAAGTGGAAGACGAATCCACCATAGAGGCCGATGCCACCAATGCCTCGTCTGATGATCTAACATTCACATAATTAAAATTCCAAATTCCAAGCACCAAATTCCAAACACAACCGGCGTTTTGGTCATTCGGACATTGGTTATTGGAATTTATTTGGAATTTGGATTTTGCACTGTTGTTGCGTTAGAGGTGTTAACTGGTTGAAATATAAGAATTCATTTTTCTCATGTCTAGGTGTCATTGCGAGGAGCGTTTAGCGACGAAGCAATCTCCCGCAAACACAGGTTATAAGGGGATTGCTTCGCTT
>JBDRBN010000132.1:0-31313 GCA_043822785.1 Pseudomonadota bacterium | reverse complement strand
GCCTATTTTAGAAAACCTGGGATTGATCCGGAAATGGTTCCGATCATTCCTATTAATTCGGCAGCCCTAGCTGCACATTCGCCCACCCTGACATTATCGCTTGGGCATTAACCTGACATATTGACTTGGGCACGACAGGCGTTATGTCATCTCTTTACAAGAAAGCAGAAGTTAGATAAAAGCAGAAGCTAGAGGTTAGATTTTCTGGCTTCTGGTCATGCAGACAAGGAGTAGGCATGTCGGGTCACAGTAAATGGTCATCCATCAAACACAAAAAGGGGGCAGCAGATGCCAAACGGGGCAAACTCTTTTCGAAACTCATCAAAGAGATCACTGTTGCCGCACGGATCGGGGGCGGTGATCCGGATGGCAACTCCAGGCTTCGCGCAGTTGTCGACAAGGCGCGTACAGCCAATATGCCCAATGACAATATCACCAGGGCAATCAAAAAAGGTACAGGCGAGATCCAGGGCATCAGCTACGAAGAAGTAACCTTCGAAGGCTATGGCCCGGGAGGAGTTGCGGTTATGGTTGAAACGCTCACTGACAACCGCAACCGCACTGTTTCTGAACTCAGACATCTGTTCTCTAAGATGGGCGGAAACCTAGGTGAAGCAGGTTGCGTAGCATGGATCTTTACAAAGCAAGGTGTGCTCACATTCGATAAGGACATTGGCGAAGAAATACTCATGAACACTGTCATCGAGGCTGGAGCAAAGGATATCAAGACTGAAGAGGATATGCTCTCAGTCATCACAGATCCATGCACATTCGAGTCGGTAAAGACAGCCTGCAATGAGAAAGGGCTCGAATACATAGAGGCTAGCCTAAGCATGGTGCCTCAGACCACTGTAAAGCTCGATCAAGCTGGCGCAGAGAAGATGCTCAAACTCATGGACGCACTTGATGAACACGAAGACGTACAAAACACATACGCCAACTTCGACATAGATTCCAAAACTATGGAGAAGCTGGCGTAATTTGAATAAAAAATGCGAGTCTTAGGCATTGACCCAGGCAGCAACATCACAGGATACGGCATCCTTGAAAACAAAGGCGGGGTCATGCGCCACATCGATAACGGCAGCATCGCCCCCAGAGCAAAACTTTCGTTCCCCAAAAGACTCTCAATCATCTACGATGAGCTTACAGAATTAATAGAGCGTTTTTGCCCCAATGCCGTAGCCATCGAAAATGTGTTTGTTGCTAAAAACGTTAGGAGTTCACTCATCTTAGGACATGTGCGCGGAGTGGCTATGCTGGCAGCAGCCAGCTCTGGCATAGAAATCGGGGAATATACGCCAGCTCAGGTAAAGATAGCTATTACAGGTTCTGGACGCGCAAGCAAAGAACAGATACAAAGCATGGTGCGCGCAATTCTTAGGCTACCTGAGACAGCTTGTGAAGACGCCTCCGATGCATTGGCAGTGGCAATATGCCACTGCAATAGTACAGCGCTAAGGAATAAAATTAAGAAGCATCAAGTGTAGTTGCGAGACAAGCGAGAAAGGCGAGACACGCTAGAAACGTAAAACCATAAGAACTGATCACTGGTCACTATTTTTTATGATAGTTCACCTAAGCGGTATATTGCTTCATAAAGAACCTACTCATTGCGTGGTCGATGTAGGTGGCGTGGGTTATGGCGTAAACGTGTCGTTTTCAACATTCAGCACTCTGCCTGAAGTTGGCAACGCCGTAAAAATGTTCATTCACACATATGTGCGCGAGGATCAGCTAGTGCTTTATGGATTTACTTCACCAGAGGA
Organism: Pseudomonadota bacterium; assembly: GCA_043822785.1. Lineage (GTDB taxonomy): Bacteria > UBA10199 > UBA10199 > 2-02-FULL-44-16 > JAAZCA01 > JBDRBN01. Next base: position 29,544 of record JBDRBN010000132.1, on the reverse strand, counting down.
GCGTCAGATCTTTCTCAAACTCATCGCCATTTCTGGTATCGGACCCAAGATAGCACTAGCAGTGCTCTCAGGCCTTCCCCCCTCTGATCTCATCGAAACCATCAGCGCAGCAGATGCCAGTCGTCTGTCAACCATACCTGGAATTGGCAATAAGACAGCGCAGCGCATGATAATCGAACTAAAGGGCAAGCTTCCAGATAATCTGAAAGGCTCAGGAGGAAGTCCTGCAAATAGTGTAGCATCCATCCGCGAAGAAGCTATCTCGGCGCTCGTCCATCTGGGTTATACAAAAGCAGTAGCTGAAAACGTCATGATAAGGGCTGGCATCGACAAAGAGGTTACAATAGAAGAAGCAGTAAAAGCAGGGCTTAAGGAGCTATGCAAAGCATGAATACAGAGCGCAATGAAACTATCTTGGCAAAACAGCTGTCCCCTGACGAGCGTAAAGCCGAAGCAGGCCTGCGTCCGCAAACTCTTGAAGAATACATAGGTCAAATGCGCGTAAAGGAACGCCTTAGCATCTTTATAGATGCAGCCAAGGCAAGAGGAGACAACCTAGACCACGTGCTTTTTTCCGGCCCTCCTGGTTTGGGTAAAACAACTCTCGCATACATAATAGCTCGCGAACTAGGGGTAAATATCACAACCACATCAGGGCCGGTGATAGAGCGCCCTGGCGATCTTGCAGCTATACTCACAAACCTTCAAGATCGATCTGTGCTGTTCATAGACGAGATCCATAGGCTCAACCACGTCGTTGAAGAGATACTCTATCCAGCTATGGAGGATTTTCAGCTTGATATCCTCATAGGACAAGGCCCATCGGCAAAGACTATAAAACTCGATTTGCCGCGCTTTACTCTCGTTGGAGCGACGACACGCACAGGCCTTTTGACCTCTCCTCTGCGCGATAGGTTTGGCGTAACCGCAAGGCTCGACTTTTATCCTTCTCCGGACATCAAGAAAATCGTCGAACGGTCAGCAAACATACTCAGCGTAACCATAGATGCTGATGGCGCCACCGAGATAGCAAGGCGCTCCCGCGGAACTCCGCGCATCGCAAATCGCCTGCTTCGCAGAGTGCGTGACTTCGCAGATGTGAAGGCCGAAGGAAAGATCGATAAGAACGTCGCGCAAGGAGGGCTGGCCCTCCTTGACGTAGACGAAAAAGGTTTTGATCATATGGATCGGACCATCCTCATGACGATAATTCAGAAATTCGAAGGAGGGCCAGTTGGCATCGATACCATATCGTCCGCTATAAACGAGGAGAAGGATACGATAGAAGACGTGTACGAACCCTATCTCATCCAATGTGGCTACCTTAACCGAACGTCAAGAGGACGTGTAGCTACGAAGCTGGCCTATGAACACTTCGGCCTCGAGTACAAGGCTCCTGATCAGAGCGAATTTTTCAAATAGTGGATCACCCTCTCACCCTACCCTCTACCCTCAAGGGAGAGGGTAAAGGAAAGCCCGCAGCAAACCTCGGGCATCATTGAGATGAAAAATTCGATATCACAGATAAGAGTTCATCTCCTTCAGGTCATCACGCCCATCAGGATTGCTGTGATCACAGCCATAGTAGCACTCCTTTGGTTTTTGGTTCTTGGTGACCAAGGCATATATCAGTTCAGACGCCTCATTGAAATGAAGCACCGTCTCATGACTGAACGAGCAAGAATAAATGAAGAGATAGACAAGCTCTCGCAAGAACGACAGGTCCTCAAAAATCCTGAAAATCTTGAGATGATTATACGCTCTGAGCTTGGCTTTATAAGACCTGGAGAGGTCTTATATGAAGAAAAGTCTCACGATGACCGATAAACCAAATCCGATGCCCAATCTCCGATCATCGATATTCGTAAAGACCCACGAGGAAATCCTCACCCGAGATGACCTCATCGAACTTCTCTCGATAATGAAGGAGTCTGAGCTTCATAGACTTTATAAAACAGCATATGGAGTGAAAAGGCGTTACGTCGGAGATAAAGTCTATCTACGCGGCATCGTCGAGTTCAGCAATAAATGCAAAAATGATTGTTTCTATTGCGGAATCAGGAAGAGCAACGATAAGATCAAAAGATATTCGATGAGCGAGGAGGAAATCGTATTTGCAGCCAAGCGATGTCATGAGCAACAGTACGGTTCCATAGTACTGCAATCCGGCGAGCGCACAGACAAGGAATTTATCTCCTTTGTCGAACGCCTGGTCTTGCAGATCAAAATGATTTCCTCTGGCAAGTTGGGGATCACGCTGTCGCTTGGCGAGCAAAGCATTGAGACTTACAGAAGGTGGTTTGAAGCAGGAGCACACAGATATCTGCTCAGGATTGAGACTTCCAACAAGGGGCTCTATCAAAAGCTGCATGCTAAAGAACAAACTTTTGAAACAAGGTTTTCATCGCTTCTAGCATTAAAATCCATAGGTTATCAGGTTGGCTGCGGCGTGATGATCGGCCTGCCCGGGCAGAGCATCGAAGATTTGGCTGACGATATCATTTTCTTCAAACACATGGACATTGATATGATCGGCATGGGCCCTTTCATTCCACATTCAGACACACCTTTGGCTTGCGCCAAGAGCGATTTTGAAGACCAGAAGATATCGCTCTTTAAGCTCTGTCTAAAGATGATCGCCACTACAAGGATTTATCTTAAGGATGTAAACATCGCCTCGACCACAGCCCTTCAGGTTTTAGACGATTTCGGCAGGGAAATGGGCCTTAAGGCCGGCGCGAATATCATAATGCCTAACATCACGGATACGAGATACAGGTCCTACTACAAGCTCTACGACAATAAACCTTGTGTCGATGAGGACTCAAAAACCTGTGGCGACTGTCTTATCAGGAGGGTTGAGGCCATAGGCGAAAGGGTAGGCTTCAACCAGTGGGGAGATGCGCCACATTTTAAGATCAGTGACTAGTGATTAGTAACCAGTGACCAGTAAATCCTCAGCACGTCGGTTTCTTGTCCATCATCCACCATCCGTCTTTGTTTTGGGTTCATAGCGGTAACGTGAATGTGCCGATCTTGATCGATGGGCGTGAGATCCTGCCTGTGATGATGAGCGGATAGCTGCCATCTTCCTGTTTCTGCGAATCCACTATGAACAGAAACGGAAGTGCTTCGTTTAGCTTTTGTGAAGTGCTGAACTTTCCCCTGAGATTTAGACGATAGTTGGCAAATTTGCTGGATAGAAACATCTTGCCCTTGAGATCGACCAAAAGATCCCCTTCTGCTAAATTAAATTTTTCAAAGGTAGCTGCGCCTTTACTCAGCGTAAGTTTTATTTGCGAATCTCGTCCTTTTGCTAATACCAGATCAGGCATCTCAAGAGCTAGATCTCCTACCTTGAGTTCTGAAGCGCCAATGCCCAAATTGGCAAATGTGAGCTGCATGCTGCCTGCGCTTCGGGCTGGCTGTTGCCGATTAATTTCCAACTCCACGTTGCCATCGATCTTGCTCATCACCTTAAGCCCCGTCCGCTCCTGAATGAATGCAAAATCCGACAAATTTAGATCGTCTATATCCAAATCCAAAGATATTGTGTCCTCGCCCACCTTGGCAAAACCAGAAAGCTCTCCCTTTCCTATATCCAATCCGAATTTTAAACGTATGCTGCCAAAAATAAGTGGCACGAGAGACGCGCGGGCACGCACGCGACTGAACTTCAGAAGATCAACTATGCCGTGCTCTCCAACCCCCTCTATCCTAAGATTTTTTATATCGATGCCTGAAAACCAATATGGTTCGAGACGATCTGCTGAGACCTGCAGCCCCTTGCCAAGCTGGCTCTCTACATCATTGAGTATGCGATCTTTAAGAACATCGTAGGGAAACACCCAATATAAGAAGATCGCAAAACACGCGAAGAAAAGCGCTATATAAGCGATATATCTGATCAAACGCGACATCAGAGACCTTCCACAGCCCCCTCAAGAAATCTGAAAGTGGAGACTGTCAATGTTATATCGAGTTTCTTCTCATCGAAACGCGGTTTTATGGAGAGCGTCTTTATGCGCAATGCCTTTTCTGGATCGTTCTCAATGGCATACATGAAATCTATCAAGGGTTTTAACTCCACATGCCTTAGCCTCACGTCCACAGCAGATTCTTCAAAGAGATCAGATGGCGCCGTCACTTTAGCTTTGAGCGAATCGATTTGATCCTTCATGTTGTTCTTTTCTGCAAGCGACTCTATCGTGGTAGATAGTGAGGAGTCATACCCGCCAGCAAGGGTTTGTTGAAGTCTGGAAAGCTCTGTCTTTCGTCCATTATAAGATTCTATCGCCCTCATCACATCTCGAAATTGACGTTTTCCTTGTACAACATCCTCTTCCAACCGGCTAATCCTACTGGATGCAACCACTACAGGCAAAACAACTACCAGCACCAAGACCACCACAGCGCCCACTAGAGCAAACGTCTGCTCCCTCGGGCTCATGCCAAAGTAGGCGTTATAGATATTCTCAAGCTTAAGCTGCTTGAGATTGAGTGGGCCCATCTTAAATGCCACTTTCTTCTTCCTTTCCTAACTCGATATCCATGGACATGCTAAACTTCACCTCTCCCTTCACGCCTTTTCGCACATTGCCCGAAGTCACATTTGCAAACATCCCTGATTTCTCAAGTGCCTGCCGAACAGTATCGACTGCCTTGAAGTCGGTCACAACTCCATCGAGCGTTACCTTGCCCTTGGATATGCCAAGATCCGTAACCTCAAGCGTGAGTTCATCTCGAGACGGCAGAATCATGGATATCTCTTTGAGAATATCCAATGGGGATATGCCACTCACCGAAGCGAGTTCTCTTATTCGTTCGTCTATCTCGGCCTGCCTACCTTTAATTAGTGAGATAGCTGCATTTGGAGTCTTAGCCTTTGGCGCTGGAATTCCAGGCAGCGCTTGCTTTACCAAGGCAGCCACATCACTACCCATATTTTCGATCTGCCTTTTCACCAAGTAGTACTTTGCAGTAAAACTAAGCAGCGCTAAAAACACAACTAATCCTATGATAACCCCCACCCTTCTTACTTCACCTCCAAGCTGTTCTACATCACCCTTGAACGCAAACTCGCCGCGGCGCAGGTTGATGTCCGGGCCTATGCCTGCAGCACCCTTGAGGGCAAGCGCCAGAGCCTGAGGAATCACATGCCTGTGCGCCTCTGCACGGTCAAGACGGCTAAAGTGAAATTCCGTGCAATTGAGATATGCCACGTTTAACTTGAGTGTATCCGATAGATATCGATCAAGACCAGGAAGTCTAGACGTACCTCCGCAAAGATAAACGCCCTCGACAGGAACGCCTTCAGTCTCGTGATAGGTGAAAAGGGTTTGACGGAGGTGAAGAAGAAGTTCATCGACCACCTCGCGTATTGCCTGGGCCACCTCTTTGGAAATATCGTCTACAACTTCTTCTCCTAGCAAGGGAAGACGACCCATCTCGATTTTAAGCCTCTCTGCTTCCTCATAGGGCACGGAAAGTTTTTCAGATATAGCCTCGGTTATGTTCTTGCCTGCAATTGATATGGCCCTGATGAAACCCAGATTTTTACCTCGGCAAATAGTGAGCGTGCTCTTACTGTGGCCAATGTCTATGATCGCGTACGCCCCCTCCGGTGGAACCATGCCTAAGTTTACCAGGCCAATCTGATCCACACCCTCCACACATACATATCGAGGATCCAGATCAACAGTTGAGAGCATTGAAAGCTCTTTTACGAGCTCGCCCTTTTGTACATATACGACCATCACGCGAGAGGCTTCTTTTGTTTGCCAGATCACAGCATAGTCAAGCACTACCTCATCCATCTCAAAAGGAATGTAGCTTTCGATTTCAAAGCGAACCGTCTGCTCTATCTTCTTGAGGTTGCTAAAGGGAAATGTAAGAAGCCGGGACGTGACTCGCTGTGCAGAAAAACCCACGCTCACAGCATCCCACACCAAGTGATAATCGTCGATGAGCCCCTGAAGGGCAATGGCCTTTGACTCCTCAGGGCTTAGGAGCTCATTATACTGAATCCGGCGCTCATAAAACTCAGTGAACGCAAAGGTGCGAAAACTGCGATCGATCACAGCTACCTTTACCGCATAACTGCCTATGTCTATGCCGATTATTCTGTGAGGCATAATGAAACCCGTGATCAGTAACCAGTAACCAGTAACCAGTAACCAGTGATTGGCAACTGCTTTTACTAATCACTAATTACTAGTCACTAATCACTATTATCACACCCAAAGTTTTATGTAAAAGTCCCAATCTCAATAAACCCTCCAATATAGCAGCTTCCATTTGGTTGGGTCACTCTCAGTCACATTAAGGACCGCCTTGATACGCACTGTGATATCAGCCACCTGGCCTGCTAGCTTGAGCGTAAAGTAGCGACTATCTGTGCTCACATATTCAGCAAATCCTCCTGTGGAGCCTGATGTGGTAGCGGTTTGTTGCCCACCAGCTATACTGCCTATCACAGCACTTAAAGCAGCATTAATGTCCTGTTTGAGCTGAGAGCCAGAATTTCCCTGACCACAAGCCTCTAACACAGCAGTCGTAAGGCGCCCCATCTCCTCGGGGTCTTCAAGGCGAAGGGGCGGAAGATCTGGCGTAGAATCAACGTAACGTCGAATAAGCCCCTCCAACACCTCTTCGCTTGCTGTACAGACATTGATCTTGCTGTCGCCGTATATCGTAAAGTACGCCATCATGGGTTCAAACCATGTGTCCACCACGCCATCGATCAGGTATGTCTCAAGAAGCGTGATGAGTTTGCTATTGCGAACTTCATATGGAGCTTCATCCTTTTGATAGAGCGCTGTTTCTGCACCACCTGTCCGACCGTCAAAATCGTTCATCTCGCTATTGTCATCAACCCAATCGCCGATATTGTTTGCAACGTCTGGAACCCTCACATCAGCCTTCTCAAATAAAAGCTTAAACCTAGGCTGTGAGAGAAAACGAAAGATAAATTGCTTGTATTGATCAAACTGGCTCGGAGTTCCCTCCGGACTGGGCGATAGAGATAGGCCATAGAAGCCATTTAGATCTATTTTTGTACTCTCGTCCACACATTCGCCATCAAAGTCGCCGTCGAACTGAAGAAAATCCGCTGCCCCTTTCTCCTGGGAAATGGACGTACCCTTTCGCAAGTCCTCAATCCCTTCTTCTGCCACTTCGGCTTCAGGAACCTCTTCGCCACCCTCCTTGCCCATAAGGCCTTCCAGCCCTCCCTCCATGAATACCGTTCTTATAAGCCCGGTGGACAGAGGAAATTGTTGGCAAAGCGGAAGCTGCGCATTACCGCCTAGGTATTGTCCTAAATTCTGACTCTGCACTGTTTCTTTAAACAGCTTATCGAATTTAAGTTCCAGCTGCATGAAGTTGAATGCAGACTTTGCCAGGTAATAGGCCTTAAGGCGGTCAAGCTCATTCTGAGCAAGATTGTAATAGATGCTAGTATTGTATGCAAACTCAACGCCCACAGCGGTGAGCACTGAGATGGCTGCCAACACCAGCATCAAAGCTACGCCCTTTTTATTTCTGATCAATCTCATAAAATGCATTTCTCGCTTGTCTCGCTTGTCTCGCCTTTCTCGCCCTTATAGCGATATCGGATTCTTCCACATAGCCGGCATCACAGCAGTGGATAGAGGAATCTCTTGCGTCTCATCGTTTGGATCAGCAAAAACGATTTTTATGCGCACTGCCATGGGAAGGCGATCCTTCCAATCCAACTTGTCGGTATCCCACTCCTTACCCCAATCGTTCTTAAGCTCATCGTAGTATTCCACATTGAACTTAACTATCTTCTCGACAAGCGCAAACGTCCTTCCCTCTACATCGGTGGTCTTGTCCAGCCATGGCTGCTCTCTGCGTACCAGATTAAAAAACCCTGGTTCTTCTGGATGCGGAACGATCTCGTAGGAGATCCTACACTGATCGGATTCCTTTGAACTGGCAACCAGCCTTAAGTGAGAAAGAGATGTAAACTTGAGAGCATCCTGATCGCCACGATCTTCGCCAATAAAGAAAGTCTTAAAATTTGCAGTGGGTGGTGCCTGGGCAGTTGTTTCGGCTGAGGCTGTTGTCGTGGTTGCCGCAGCTGTCGTTGCTAGAAAAGCGACCTCCACGTCATCTGCAATCTTCTTGAGCGCTACCTGTCCTGAATGAAACATAAGATCGCGCTCCTCAACGCGATCCTTAGATCTTATGGTCTGTGCTGTAGAAGACCATACGAGCACCATTATGACGCCCAATATTCCCACCGACACCATTACTTCCAGCAACGTGAAACCCTCGACCCAAAGCCGCTTCCGCGCCCGCGTCCACATCCGGCCTTTTTCGCAAACGTCTCCTAACAACTTCCGGACACGGAAGCAAATGCGGGCTCGGTCTGATTTACTCTCTCTTCTAACCATATCCTCACCACAATTTTACAATATGTGTCACCACATCGATAGTTTGTTCCTCGCCCATCTCCTCCCACAAGACAGTGAGCTTCAGCTCACGAACTGTCTTGGTTATTTCCTTGGTGAGCTGTTTTCCTATGACACCCTGTATGCTGCCTTCCTCACCTGTAACTGGAGCAGGCAGATCAACGCGCCTGATTTCCATCTTCCATTTGTAATCATCAAAGGGTTCATCAAATGAGCCGTCCTCGCTCTTCTCGTCAGGGAACTCTTTTTTCTTCTTCGCTTTTTCCAAATCGATGTCGATCTCGGTCATCTTCTGGCGCGCAAGCATCGTTGCCACAAGCAGTTTTTCCGCGCGCCCGCTCTTTATGAGAGTATTGCCTGAAAACATAAGAAGAGTTGTGAGAGCTACTGCTAGGATAGCAATGGAAACCATCACCTCTAATAACGTGAAGCCACTATCATGTGATTTGCGCAAAGACATAAGCTCAAATTTTATAACTCGTGATTAGTAATCAGTGATTAGTAAATGCAGTTGCCAATCACTTGTCACTAATTACTAATCACTAGTTTATTGTTCTTCCCTAGTCCTATATCGATCTTCAATGTTCACGCGTCCGCTTACAGGATTTGTTTCTAACGAGTAATTAATGTCATCATCGTCATTGCGCAGGTTGATCACCGCATGCTCTACATAACCATTAGGAAAGAAGTAGATCGATTCTTTTCCTGCATCCACACCCGTGCGCCGATGCTCCACATACACATCTTTAAAAAATACGGTGTCAGGAAGTTTAGTGGGTTTGAGAAGATGCGATTCCACAGGCGTAAATACAGGTTCGCTTGGCTTTAGCCCATAGCCCTCTTCCTCTTCTGTTAAACCTTCAAGCCCTTTGGTTTCAGCTCCTTGTTCCCCTTCTGTTTTTTTTGTTTGTTTAGCCGACTTTTCGCCTTCCTCACCTGTTGAGATTACAAAAGGATCTGTTGTAGCCTCTACCCAGTATGCATTCTCATCGATATCCAGCACCAGGCGGATGTACAGACCCTCTGAAGCTGCCTTATTATAGAGATAGCGCATGGTTGAGGCGAGCTTGTTCGACGCCTTCTTCATATCCCATTCCAGCATGGTATCCATTCGGCTTATGACTACACCGAGTATAAGGCTCACAACAGCTAAGGAGACAACTATCTCCAAGAGCGTAAAACCATTGCGACAGCTAGCATTTGTGCGACTTGATCGCATCTATAGCTCCAATGAGTTAAAAAAACGCCAGCAACATATGCGCAAATCTGTTTTTGCGTTTCTCGCGTTGCTGGCGTTTCTCGCTTTTCTCGCTCGTATTGATTACTGCTCCTCTACTTCAAATGAACTGATATCAGCATCAACTCCATCCCCGCCTTCTTGGCAATCCCTGCCTAGCGAATAGATTTCATAATCATGCCCTTGGATGCCAGGGCAGTAGTATTGGAATTCACAATCAAACGGATCTCTTGGAACCCTGCCACCTTTGAGATAGCCACTAGACGGATAACGTCTTGGAATGCGACCAATGCTTGGCTTTACCACCAAAGACGAAAGCCCCTGCTCTGTAGAAGGATAAAAGCCGTTGTCGCGGCGAAATTGGTCTAGAGCTTCTTCAAAGACCTTCATCTGCGTTTTGCTCGTTTCTATCTTCGCCTCATCTAGGCGATCGAGGACGTTTACGGTTACAACTGTAGCGATAAGACCAAGGATTGTGATGACAACCATGATCTCGATAAGTGTCATACCTCGTTCGCCAGCAAGAAACCTCTTCTTCATCATCCCCCTCCTTTCAAAACATGCTTATTCAAATCAGGTTATAAGTAGCTTTAGTAATTAATGCCAACTAGTGACCTATTTGTAAAGTGTCGGATGCTTTCTTGCGAGACCAGCCAGGCCGGCGAGAAAGGTTCACCGATCTCGCCTGTCTCGCATTTTTCGCCTGTCTCGCATTAAATCAACCCAGCTGATTCAACTGCATAATTGGCAGCAATATCGACATCACTATAAAGGACACCACGCCCGCCATCACCAGTATCATTATTGGCTCCAACAGCGTTGTCAAAGCTGATAGCGTTGTGTCCACATCCGCATCATAGGTGTCTGCAATCCTCACCAGCATCCTCTCCAAGTCACCTGTTTTTTCACCAATCGCAATCATGTGAGTCACCAGGGGCGGAAATTCGCCGCTGCGTTTGAGTGGATCAGCTATGCTTGCACCCTCGCGAACACTGTCGCGGGTAGTCTCTACAACCTGCTTAAGTCTTGTGTTTGTGATGATATTCTTAACTATATCCAATGCGCCCAGAAGTGGAACACCGCTTGCCAAAAGCGTTGCCAGCGTCCGCGAAAAGCGGGCCACGATTATTAACTTATTGATCCGGCCAAGAAGCGGAAGCGTGAGCAGCTTTTTGTCCCACCACGCTCTGCCTTTGGGCGTTCTGAGAAAGCGCCTTATCATATATATAGCTACGAACAGAAAAAGGATAAACAGATACCAGTAACTGGACAGGGCATTGCTTACGGACATCAATATTCTTGTGGGCAAAGGCAATGTGGCATCAACATCCTCGAATATCTTGGTTACCTTGGGAACTACATAGACGAGCAGCATAATCATGAGACCTGCGCCAACGAACGACATTATGACCGGATAGATCATAGCGCCAATGACCTTGCTGCGGAGTTTGGCCTGCGCCTCCATAAAATCGGCCAAGCGCAAAAGCACAATCTCAAGCGCACCGCTCGTCTCACCCGCATTTATCATGTTTACATAGAGATCGCTGAACACTTTAGGGTAACCGCGCATGGCATCTGAAAGCTTACTGCCCTCGGTAACCTTTTCCCTTACGCGGGACACGACATTTCGCAGTTTGGGATTTTCGATTTGATCTACTAGCGCAGACAAGGCATCCACCAAAGGAATGCTCGATGCAATAAGGGTTGAAAGCTGTCTGGTCATGAGGGCGACTTCAGCTGTCTTGATGCGCTGCAAATACTTACCCACATCGACTTGCATTCCGAGGCCTACTTTTTGCTTTGAGCTGCCCTCTATGATCAAAGATGTGGGAAAGACGCCCATACGGCGCAGCTTTTGGCGAACAACCCTCTCACTATCGCCATCCACCGTACCTGCTGCGCGCTTTCCCTTGGAATCTATTCCTACGTATTCAAATACCGGCATACAACCTCTTGTTATTAGCTCTTAACGTTTCTTGCTTTTCTCGCCTGTCTCGCATTTCTCGCTATATAATCTATTCGCTCTCCGCCTGTGTCACTCTCAAAACCTCTGCTACTGTTGTAAGTCCAGTCAATACCTTCTGTGCTGCATCCTGCCTAAGCGTAGACATTCCCTCAGCCACAGCCACCTTCTTGATCGTAGTTGCGTCTGAGCCCTTCATGAGCTCTGCCCTCACAGCATCTGTCACGCGCAGGATCTCGTGTATACCTGCTCGGCCCGCATAACCTGTCTCCATACAATTAGGGCAGCCGACCGGCCTATAGATCTGCCTCCCCTTGAGATCGCCAAGCGTAAGGCCTATCATCGCCAATTCCTCTGCGTCAGGCGTATATTTTCTGGCACAATCTCTACACACAGTTCTTACAAGCCTCTGAGCCAAGATGCCCAGCACTGATGACGCCACCAAAAATGGTTCCACGCCCATGTCCACAAGCCTTGTTATGGAACTGGGAGCATCGTTCGTATGCAGCGTGGAGAGCACCAAGTGACCTGTGAGCGAAGCTTGAATGGCAACTTCAGCTGTTTCCTTATCTCTGATCTCACCGACCATTATGATGTCAGGATCTTGTCTGAGAAAAGATCTCAAACCTGACGCAAATGTGAGTTCTATCTTGGGGTTCACCTGCATCTGATTTACGCCGTGCAGCTGATACTCCACAGGATCCTCAACGGTAATGATCTTCACTTCCTCGGTGTTGAGACGAGTAAGCGCTGAATAAAGCGTGGTGGTCTTTCCGGACCCTGTTGGACCGGTAACGAGAATAATTCCATTGTGATGAGTGATGAGGTCTTTAAATATCTCGAGGTTTTTAGGAGTATAGCCCAAAGTATCCATATCAAGAAGCACAGTGGTGGCATCCAAAAGTCTCATCACTACGCTCTCGCCATGCGCAATTGGTATTGTGGAAACGCGGATGTCGATATCCTTGCCAGCTATCTTGATGCGTATCCTGCCATCCTGCGGCATTCTCTTCTCTGCTATGTTGAGCTGGCTCATGACCTTGACGCGCGATATGATGGCGCTCTGTGCTCGCTTTGGAGGAGACATGACATCGTAGAGTATGCCGTTGATGCGAAACCTTATCTTGAGATCGCGCTCAAACGGCTCAACATGGATATCGCTGGCCTTCTGCTTAACCGCGCGAAAGAGCAAAGAATTGACCAGTCGAATGATCGGCGCTTCATCGTCTGCATCTAAGAGATCCACAGGCTCGTTGAATTCATCTGCGATCTCAGCACCCTCTTCCAGCTCGCCCATGGCCTCTTCCCCTGCACCAGTCATCCGGTTATAAAGTGCATTGATAGCGTTTACTATCTCATAGGAAGATGCGATCACGGATTTGATGTCGCAACCATATAGCATGCGCAAATCGTCGAGCGCATAGAAGTTTGTGGGATCTGCAATTGCCACCAAGATGCTGCCATGTTCCTTCTTTAGCGGAAGCACTTCATTCTGTTTGGCATAGTTGATGGGCAAATTTGCTATGAGGTCGCCTGAAATGGCATCCACTTCTATCTTGTTCTCGTATGGGAAGCCTAGCTGAATGGAGAGAGCTTTTAGAACATCCTCTGTTCTTAGGAACTTAAGCTGTACCAACACTTCGCCCAGTTTGACCCCGCGTTCACGCTGCACTGCGAGCGCCTGTTCCAGCTGCTCCTCGGTAAGCGAGGTTGTTTCAAGCAATATAGAACCTAAACTGCGTTCTTCCATGGTTAACCTTGAAGTTAGAAGTTAGAAGTTAGAGGTTAGAAGATAGAAGTTAGAATACAGATTTTCTAACTTCTGATTTCTAGCTTCTGGCCTCTGTCAATACGAATGATCTAAATTTCCTCCACTCGAGACCGCCTCACCCTGGTTTGTAACAGGTTTTGTCTTGGAGCTCTCGACAGTACCTCCGAATGCAGGTTCTGTGCCCACAGCCGGAACTGTGATAACAGGTCCTTCAGAAGACGGAGCTCCTTCAGTCGTACCAGGAGGCCTGTAAGTTCCCTGCGGAGTAAATGCGAGCAGATCTGCACGATGCATAGCAATCGTATCATAAATGGCTCTCTGCTGCCGCTTGCCATAGTTCTTATCTATGAATGCATTTCTCTGTTCGATCTTTATCTTGCTTATCTCTGCAAAATCAGTTGGATCGCGCAGCACATGGGGCGTTATAAAAACCAGGAGATTGCTCTTGGAATTAGAGCTTCGGGTACTTCTGAACAGCCATCCCAAAATAGGTATATCGCCCAAAATCGGAATCTTACTCTTGTCATGCGTCACCACGTCTTCCATCAGACCGCCTAAAACCACTGTTTGCCCATCCATGGCCATAACTGTAGTCGTAATTTCGCGCTTTGTCTGTGGCGCAGCACCTGTAGGTCCTGGATCGCCTGTGAAGTTCGAGAGCTTGTGGTGGATCTCAAGGCGCACTGAATCGCCTTCGCTGATCTGCGGCGTGATCTCGAGCGTAAGGCCTGCTTCAAGAGGATAAGGCTCTACCGTCTGAAAACCAGTAGTTCCTGACTGCGTGGTCTTGTTAGCATACTGGATGCGCGTGACCTCTATGGAGGCCTTTTGGTTGTCCAGCGTCATGAGGTTTGGCGTAGAGACGATGTTTGCGTCGCGGTACGTTGAAAGAAAATTGAGAAACGCAGCAAAAGATGGAATTGTAAGCGTAGTAGTTCCTCCACCAGTGCTGGGCACATCGATGGTGATATTGCTGCGCGACAGAAGTCCGCCCAAAAGGCCAGGCGTGGAAAAGAAACTGGTTGGATCAAAAAGTCCGCTCACAGAACTAAAATCGCTGAAGTTCGTGCTGCCAAACCCGAGAATAGAACCAGATCCAGCACCAGCGTAACCCGAGGCACCTGCCTGATTGCGATTAAACACCTCAAGCTCCATGACGATAGCTTCTAGATAGACCTGACGACGCGGAATATCGAGCTTTGAAATAAGTTCATCAACTAAAGTCCTATAATCCTTGGCCGAAGCAGTTATTATGAGCGCATTTGTGGAATCATCAGCGCCTATGTTGATGCCTCCTTCAAGTTGCGCCACCACTGCTTGTGCTGCGCCCTTTGCCGCACCCGTGGCTTGTGTTGCCTGCGTCTTGGCAGCCGATGTTATGGCTGAGAGGGTTGAAGCTAGATCAGTTGCATTCGCATACTTGAGATAATGAACGTGTATAGTGCCAGTATCGGCTGCTTCGAGTGGTTTATCGAGCTTGGCGATGATGTCACGCACTTTGTCGATAGCGCGTTTGCTGGCAAGAACTATGAGCGAATTGGTACGTTCGTCAGCTATGATCTTTGACACATCTTTTATATCCTCAAGTTCAGCTCCCGCCGCTCTTCTCGGCGTCGCTCTTCTTGTCGCAGCCTGCGCTTGCTCTATTTCGAATAAATTCAAAACTGTCTGCGCCACTTCCGTAGCATCTGCATAGTTTATGGGAATGATCTCCAGCACCTGCTGTGGTCCTTCCTGATCCAGCTCTTTGATGATCTTCATGAGTCTGTCGATGTTTGTGCCAGAATCTGTGATGATGAGCGTGTTTGTCGCTGGATAGGCAAACATGTTGCCTGATTTTGAAATCAACCCCTTTATAGCATTAGACATTTCAAGGGCGCTTATATTGTTGAGCGATATGAGACGCGTAACAAAACTATCTGTATAAGGCGTGGAATCTACATGTGTGGGAACGGGAGAGCTGGCTGCATCCTTGAGACTTATGATCTTTATAATTCCTCCAGGTCCCTGCACCGTAGTGAAACCCGCTACTTCCAAAGCTGAGAGGAATGCCTGATAAGCCTCTTCCTTGGTCATCATCTTCTCTGACATTATAGTAACTTTGCCGCGAACCTTATCGTCGATGATGAAGTTTTTCCCAGTGGCTTTGCTTATCTGGCGTATTATGTCTTTGATATCTTCGTCCTGGACATTGAGATACACCATCTCGTCAGCTGATGGACCTTTTGCTGCTTCTTCCGGCGCAGGTTTTGCTACCTCAGCTGCAGCCTTAGGCATTATTTCTTCGTCTATCTCAGCAGGCGTCTGTGTCTCAGGAAGACGCACACTACCCCTGACAGCTCTTTCGTCCGCCTTCTGGGCCCAGAGATCAAGAGGCATAAGAGAGCTGATGAATGAAATACATAAGATAAGGCTGATCAGAAGATGTTTTTTAGTCATCAAGCCTCCTAACCAGTAACCAGTGACCAGTGACCAGTAATTAGTAACCAGCAAACACTGGTCACTAGTTACTGGTTACTGGTTACTGGTCACCGTATTTCATATTCAAGCGTTGTGGGCTGGCCCTGCCTTATCAGATCCAGCGTTATGCTGGACTCTTCTTTCAATGTGTTGAATATCTCAAAGCCTCGCTTCACATCGAGCTCCATGCCATTTATCTTTTGTAACACATCTCCCCTGCGAAGCCCGAGTTTTGCAAAAAGCGAACCGCCTTTGACTGAAAGAATCTTCATGCCTGAAACTTTACCACCAGCAAAATTTGGAACCGCGCGAATTTCAGTATAGAGGCGATCTAGATTCTGTATTGCATCCTCAACCTCGCGCTTATCCACTGTAAACCTGCCAGCCCCTTCCGGCCTGATCATCGTCTCTTTTCCAGCAGGCTCCTCTGTGGAGGGAACCATAGCCAACGGCTCACGCGCTGGCGGTGCAAAGATATTTAATCCCTCTTCTGACAATACCTCTGCATACTCAAGTCTACCGCTATGCAGAAATTCAATTCGATCAGGCTGTATGCGCACAAGCTCTGTGTTCGGTGCAAAACTCTCCTCATCGCCAACAGCATAGACCGCAGCTCCTGAAGAAGCTGCTGCTCCCTTTGCTCCCTTTGTCGGTGCCGTCGGTGAAGCGCCAGAGCTAACGATGGTGGCTGTGGAGCGCTTATCTTTGCCATCTCCTACCACGAGCACACCCATAACCTGTACGTTAAGGTTTGTGAGAACTGCCTCTCCGGCCTTTGCGCGCTTTTCTGCAGCTTCACTCTCTTCTTCTACACTTTCCCCTTTTTCGGCAGGTGGTGTTGAATCAAATATGTCGCGATCTAAGATAACGCTATATTCTGTAAGGCTGGGGCGCGACAGCTCTTCTGCTGCCAATTCAGATGTCTTAAGCACAGCTACGGAACGCTTTACCTCCATAGCCTTGCCCAAATACACGCTTGTCAACTTGGCCAGAAAAAAAGCACAAAGAAATATTCCGACCAGGTCAATAACCCAGTAATATTGGCGAATTCCGCCTCTCATTAAAGCTTCCTCTTTGAAAAGGTATTATACACTGTAGAAAAACAAGAGAAAACGAAAAAAACCAATAATGCGAGACAAGCGAGATCGGCGAGAAAAGCGAGACCAGTCAACCTTTCTCGCGTGTCTCGCATTTCTCGCCTGTCTCGCTGCTTATATTGCATTCTGCGGTAGTATCACTGTAAATCTCGCACCCTTACCCAATTCGCTTTCCACCCAGATAGTCCCGCCGTGCATTTCAATAAACTTGCGCGCCAAAGCCAAACCTAGGCCAGTACCGCCAAAATTTCGGGTAGATGAGCTGTCTGCCTGATGAAACATATCAAAGACACGTTCTAAATGCTCCGGCGGAATGCCAATCCCATCATCCTCCACCACCATCTCTAGGCACCCCCTACTCACAGGGCTAGGATCAGCCTCAAACCTCTGCCACCAGCTAGCTACTTTTTTAACTTTATCCCATGATTGATGGTGTCTAGCAGCAAGAGTTATGTGCCCACCCTCAGGCGTGAATTTGTTGGCGTTTGCGAGAAGATTCAATATGACTTGTTGAATCTTTCTTTCATCACCCCTTAAGACAGGTAATTCATCTGGAAGATCAACGGTCATGATCTGCTTCTTCTTTTGTATGAGTGGAGTAAGCGTTATGTGCATGCGTTTTATCGTCTCTGTAATATCGAACATACGAAGCTCCAAGCCCATGGAGCCTGATTCGATCTTTGTGAGGTCTAAAAGGCTGTTTATCATTTCCAACAGGTCAGCTGCGTTGTGCAGCACTTCCTTGAGCGCATCTTTCTGCTCTGAAGCTATCTCACCCATGACGCCTTCTGCAATTAGCTCAGTGAAGCCAATGATGGCTGTGAGCGGCGTGCGAAGCTCGTGGCTCATGGTGGCAAGGAATTCGGATTTGACCTGGTTTGCCTCTTTAAGCTCTTCGTTTAACTTTCTGAGCCTATCGATGAGCATTGCAGCTTCGAGTGATAGCGCAGACTGATCTGCAAATGCCTCCATCGTGGCAACGTGCTTTTCCTCAACAAAAGGCTCGCGGCTAAAACCGACGAGAGCTCCGAGAGTCTCGCTCTCAACAATGATAGGAACCACGACGATGCGTTTTATGCCAAGGATATCTTGGATTCGATCGCACTGATCGAGCGTAACAGCACCTTCGAAGCCCTCAAGCAACTCCTCGATGCGGCCACGAAATATGATTTTGTGCTTCATCACATCCTTCATGAATGGACTGGATAAAGCATCAAGCGGAAACTCTATGCCCTCAAGCGGCCGGCCGAAGACAGCCTCGATCTGCGCATGCTTGGGATGCTTGCCAGGCGCATAGAGCCTAGCCATATTATTTTGTCGGTCAAAGTGGATGAGGGCTGCCGCCTCAAGACCCAAGCCTTCCAAAACGCCCGCAAGGATGTGATCTATCACATCGCGAAGAGCCAAAGCGCTCCTTACCGTGCCACTCATGCGATGAAGCGCCATGAGCTCGCGGTTGCGTCTTTCAAGTATCTTCTCCCTGCGCTGGGAAAAGTAGGTCGCAATTTTAACCGTGTACACGATCGCAGCAAGAAGAACGCATGCGAGCAGAAAATGGGCAAAAGGCGTGTAAGTGGGAATTGGCGCACGATCACCATAGTAGAGTATAAGCGGTGGAATTACGCCATAATGGCACAACAGCAGGAAGACCGCGTAATAGGCTGCTGTTACAAAGGCCAGGATTCCAGCAAGATAGTGATTGTAGAGTATGCCGGCAAGAAGAACATATAAAATGTAAATCGTATAATAAGCGCTGTGCGGTCCGCCAGTTAAGTATAAAACTGCCGTGAGCGCAGTGAGATCGCAAAACAGCTCAACAACAAATGAGCTAACAAGCCACTTTGCGCGCATTACGTTGTAATAGGCAAAGCCAGTAACCAAAAAGGAAACAAGAACTACAATTGCTACGACTTTTGTCTGCGGTAGAGCGCCGCGCATGAAGTAGAGATAAAGAGCCCAGAAACCCAAAAAGGCCACAAGGCGCAGTTTCATGGCAAATACGTGCCTTGTGGAGTATTCAGGTAGGATTGCATCAATGAGAACGTCACGATTCATTTAGGTAATTTACGCTACCATGTAAGCAAACGGGCGTCAAACCCATAACCCCTTGACTTTCTGGAATAATATAACTATGAACGCCCTCCAATTTGGCTTACGGCCGACGGCAAACAGCTCGCTCACTTTGTTCGCTTACGGCTCTTGTTCTTAGCCGTTAGTTGTAAGCCGTTAGCCGCTTTTCAAAAAAGGAGTTACAAATGGCACGAGTAACTGTTGAGGACTGCCTCGAATTCGTGGAAAATCGTTTCTCTTTGGTACATCTTGCTACGCAAAGGACAAAGCAACTCTTCAGAGGGTCAAAACCCCTAGTAAAATGTAAGAATAGAGAGGCTGTGACGTCACTTCGCGAAATAGCAGATGGCAAAGCACGTCCCACATCTGAAACGTCAGATGAAAATCAATAGAAGTCAGAAGTTAGATGCTAGAAGTCAGAAAACCTAATTTCTAGCTTCTGGTCTCTAGCTTCTAGCTTCTGTAGTTCAGGCCGGAGTGGCGGAATTGGCAGATCCCGATACAACGCAATTCTTGGGGCCACGCTGGTGGCACCAAAAATTGCATGTTGTATCGAGGACCCTCGACACCGCAAACGTTTTTTTGTGAACAAAAAAACGTGCGGATGTCGGGGCGCAGCAGACTTCCACAGCCCTTACAAAAGCGGCTGCGGATGCAGACGGTTTTGTTAGGGATGTGGACCCACGGAGTGGGCACACGGAACTAAATGCAACTTCTGAAATTTCAAAAGCATGCCGGAGTGGCGGAATTGGCAGACGCAGCAGACTCAAAATCTGCCGGGCCTTACAGCTCGTGCCGGTTCAAATCCGGCCTCCGGCACCAGAACTACAGGGAATAGGGGGTAGGGATAAGGGAATAGGGAAAAACCATCTGCAATGACTATCCCTAGCATTTACTTCAAGCTTTTTCCCTACACTCTATTCCCTATCCCCTATTCCCTGCAGTTAAGCCGAGGTAGCTCAGCTGGTAGAGCAGCTGATTCGTAATCAGCAGGTCGACGGTTCAAATCCGTTCCTCGGCTCAATAGAAATGCTGAAGCATTTTTATTGAGCGGCCCGCCGAGGCTTTAGTGGCGGGCAGCTCAACACAGGAGAAAATACGACATCATGCGCTACGGCTTCACTGCTTTGTCTCAACCAGGAATGTATTCGTCGCTCGTTGGAAGTTCTCCTGCCATTGCTCTCAACTCATCCCATAGTTTTGCAGCTTTAAATGGCGCTCATGATTATTATGATGCCAAGGCTACTGCTCTTTCAGATCCAAATTTATCTTTTACCGTTCCTACGATCTACAAACCTAATGTAGAAGAAGCTCCAAAGCTCAATGTGCCTTTGCCTTCCCGCTCTTTTGAAACACCTGAAAAACTTCAATCAAACCCTATCTTCTCAGCTCTTAGCGAATACATCGAATATGGTCAGTCAGCCGCAAGCGCTGCAGTTCATTCGGCAAGGGAATTTTTCGGCTCCTGGACAGATGATATAGACAAACGCGCTCAGTTAATTGGACTCACTGCGCTTGCAGCCACTGCATCTGTAATAATTGCAGGATGCAGCGGTGGTGCGGCCGGCAGCTCATCTGAGCTCACCAAAGTGCTCATGGATGCCGTGCTCTTCAAGGCGTTTGGCGGACTCGGAGTATTTCTCTTAGGCATGAAACTCATGTCGGACGGGCTGCATTCAGTTTCCGGCAGCACGCTCAAAAAAGTTCTCGGCGCGCTCACAACTAACCGATTTGCCGCCCTCGCAGTCGGAACCGGAGTAACCGCTGTCATTCAATCCAGCTCTGTGACTACAGTTATGACTGTGGGCCTTGTGGATGCTGGCCTTATGAATCTGACCCAAGCCATGGGTGTAGTCTTCGGCGCAAACATCGGCACCACAATTACCGGATGGTTGTTCGCGTTAAAGATAGCAAAATATGGGCTACCTATCATAGGCACAGGCTCCATCCCCTATCTCTTTCTAAATAAAAATGAACGCGTTGAAAATATTGGCAAAGCTATCGTGGGTATAGGGCTTGTATTCTTGGGCCTAACAACCATGGCAGCAGGATTTGAGGATCCACTTGTAAAAGAAGCGCTTCATTCATTCTTCTCCACCATGTCAGGATCATCCCATTTGGGGATATTAAAGTGTATTATCGCAGCTGCTATAGCGACAGAGATCGTGCAATCTTCTTCAGCAACTTTAGGCGTAACAATAGCTCTGGCAAAAGCAGGCGTCATTCCATTTGAAACAGCCGCAGCCTTAATATTCGGCTTGAACATCGGAACGACCATAACAGCTGTGCTCGCTGCACTGCGGCGCGGCACCTCGATTGATGCCAGAAGAGTGGCACTCTCACACGTGATGTACAACCTTATCGGCGCAGCTATAGTTTTCCCTTTCGCGCCTCAATATATAAAAGCGATAGATCACCTGGCAGAAGCCATGGGTAGCGCAGACATTGCCTCTAAGGTTGCCTTTTCACATACCGCCTTTAATGTTTTGGCTTCGGCCCTCTTCATATCGTTTTTGCCCCATTATAAAAATTTGGTAACACGCATTCTTTCAGATAAGCTAGCAAGCAAGCTAGCAACAAAGGGGCCAAAGCTTCCAGCCTTGGCTGCCTTAAGCCCAACGCTCCTAAAATTCCCTCGCCATGCTGTTCAAGCTGCATACAAAGTAATAGACCAAATGGGCATTCACGTAGAAACCATGCTCGATGATTTGTCTCAAATAATAGGAAATGGTGAAACCAGTTCAGAAAAAGGCCAAAGAATTGCTAAGCTCGAAGATGAACTCGATATCATGCAAACAGCCATCTTTGCATGGCATGCCAAAGTGAGAACAAAGAAGATGGACGATGAGACTTCAGCGCAGATCAGCGCACAGCGTACAATAGTCGATCAGCTAGAGACGATTGGTGATCGTATACGCGATATCACGAAGAGAATCGAAAAATCGCATTCAAAAGGACGCGAAATACCCGAAAAAGCAAAAGCGGATTTACAGAGGATCCATGAGAATGTCGCCTCATATCTAATGTTCATAATCTCTTCATTAGGCGCTGCTGACAACACGTTCTGGATAAAGGCCGCTTCTGAGCGCGCGCGAATTGCTAAGGTTATAAAAAAGCGAAGAAAGGCGCACGATCGACGCATTCAGAATATTACGGTTCCGAGTGATATAGAACCAACTGAATCGTGCATAAGTACATTTTATCTGGATATACTCGGATTTTACGATGCCATTATCGGTCGCGCCAAAAACATTGCTGACGCAGTCGCAGGCCAAAAGAAGTACGCACCTCATAAAAAGGACTAAGTTAATAAAACAATCAAGAATTAAAAACAAATGTGCCCCCCAAAGAACATTGGGGGGCACATTGTATTTGCACTGCATTGACTACTAGTTACTGTGCTTCTGTTTCACCTTCGCCTTCACCTTCTGCAGCTGGCGGAGGTGGTGGTGGTGGTGGCGGCGGTGGAGGCGGTATTACTTCTGGTGCCGGTTCAGTTATTGCTGATTCTGCACCCTCGCCAGTTGTCGGTGCCTCTTTCTTCTGACAGCCATACCAATACAGCCCGCAAAGACCTAGTACTACGAGTACCGCTAGAAACTTTTTCATCTACCCCTCCTCCTTCCCCAATTAGGGATAACGATTTGTTTTCGTTCTCAAATATATTGGCCGTATATACAAACATTTATAATGCCATGCAAGGGGAAAAACAGCTTAGGAGCTCGCTCACTTCGTTCGCTTACAGCAAACAGCTCGTTCGCTTTGCTCACTTACGGCTCGCTCGTTACACTCGCTTACGGCAAACAGCTCATAATACCTGTTATTGCCGTTAGCCGTTAGCTGTCAGCTGTCAGCCGTTAGCCGTAAGTAGTTAGCCGCTCTGACTATGCTCTAATCAGCTCAAGCAGCCGGCCTGGCGCTAGCGGGTTCGCCTCTGCCTCGCCCCTGCACGTATACCAACATTTGGTGCATGCAGAAGGCTTAATTGAATGGCGATCATATTCAGAAAAATGACACAGTCGCGGAAGCTCAGAACACTGCTGCAAAAACCCATCGGGCGTCACTTGCAGCCAATTAAAACCAGCCTTGCAGCCAGGCACATATCCATCTCGAAAGTATGCTGGGATCTTGCGCAGATAATAATCCGAATTCTTCACATGACCGAGCGAGCGCTTAAGATGTCTTAGTTCATCTACAATGCCCACCAGCTGCGTATAACGACGCTGCGCAACCATGCCATCTTCTGTATTACGCTTGAGCGAACAAAAAGCTGAATACGACACCATGGCACCCCACTCACGTGCGCGATAAGCGATGGGCAAAATCTCGCTTAAGTTTGATTCCATAATAATGGTGTTGAGAGCAATCCTATAGCCCGCCTTGGTTAGCGCCGGAATTATCTTTGAAAGCTGTTCATAAAGACCCTTAACTCGCCTTGCCTCGTCATGTTTCCTGCCCAAAAAATCGAGCGAAACGCAGATCTGGTCAACACCAGCCTGGACAAGCAACCGCGCGCTCTTCTCATTAAGAAGAGCTCCATTGGTGATGAGAGCTAGGTAGTGGCAATGCGGTCGGATCCCGCGCAATATCTCCATGCAGTTCTTTCTCACCAGCGGTTCTCCGCCGGACACAGACACCAGAACCGGCCTAAACTTCTTTACCAGCGGGCCATAATCTTCGAGTTCAGGTCCTGGCGTATCTGCCCGCCAGCACGAGCAAAATGAGCAGCGGGCATTACATTTCTTTGTGATTTCAATATTAAGGAGCACAGGCAGCCTTCGCACCTTGCAGCGCAAAAAATACCCAAACCCCCTCAAAGGCGATGGAGATTTATGTCTTATAGGTTCAATATTCATAAATTGAGTACTTTAACTGTCCATATACCAGCAAAGCCAGCAACGCAAGCAACGTGGACCGGACAACATTTAATGAGTTGCGCGTGCTATCACATATGTATGAGGGGCGTCAAGGTCCTCCAAATTCGAATTTTCTTTACAAGTTTCAATGGGTTTTGCTAGTTCTCGGCGCTACATTAATATGAAAAGCAGTGCAATAATATATGTTCCCTCAGATACGCCTGAGGCCATGGCCCTGGCCACACTGAGAGTGGCTGGCGTACCGCTTATCGTGCGCAGCATCATGACTTTGGCAAGCGCCGGAATCGATGGCTGCACGCTGCTCATCGCAGCATCCCAGCGTCATAAGATCGAATCCTTTCTTGAAAGATATAATGATAAGCGCCTGCCTTTGATACAGATCATAAGTTATGACGAACCCTATCGAGTAAGCCCAGCCATAGTCCGCAATATCGCAGATACTACGACCAAGCGCATGCTCCTCATCAACGCAAATTTCCTGTTTGAAAAGAGCATGGTCTCAGAGATGCGCTCCATGCCTATTGAAGACGATGAAGTAGTTCTGTGCGAGGAAGGTGCACACAGGTGTCCTGTAATCGACACATCGCAAGGCGTGTGGAAGAAATTAGAGTCCTTTACCAAAGAAAAGCCGCGTTCCATTGAGAGCTGCCTGGGGCACTTAACTGAAGTCGCTACTACGCGCGTGGCAAAGCTGCCTGCTGAATCCAATACTTTTTTGTTAAAGAGCATACGAGATCGGGCTGTAGCGGAAAAATCCCTCGCTGAGGCAATACGCCACAGAGCACCCGGCCCCATAGCCGTGCACATTAACAAGCGCATCTCCTTGCCTGTCAGCCTCTTCCTGTCAAAACTCTGGATCAGCCCTAACTCGATAACGGCTTTCAACATAGTCATAGGCCTGTTCTCAGGCGTGTTCGTGGCTGATGGCCATCGCTACGAGGTCATCCTATTTGGAGCCGTGCTCTTTCAAATCGCATCCATCGTAGACGGTTGCGACGGCGAAGTGGCAAAGCTCACCTTCAGGTACACAAAGTTTGGCCAATACGCTGATTCGCTTTCTGACAACCTGTCTCTGGGCAGCTTTCTCACAGGGCTCATCGCAGGATATTGGCGCTCCACCCATTCACCCCTAGCCTTTTACGTAGGCGCCATCATGCTCACGACCACCGCCATCACCCTCTTCTGGATGATCCGCTACCTGGTCAAGAACACCCAGTCAGCAAGCCTTGCCACATTTGACAAGGATTACCTTGCTAAGCTTAAGACAGGCCCTAAGTTCTTACTGACATTCATACGTTTTGGAAAATACACGCTCAAGAAGGATGTGTTCTCGTTTTGCTTTCTCGTATTTGCAGTTGCAGGTATCCTGTACTGGTGGTTGTTTATAACAGCGTTTGGCACAACTCTCGCTGCGATTATTCTTACGTATCTCAACATACAGGCGTGGCGAACATCGCGCGACAAGCGCTTTGCTGAGGCTGGCATGCAATCAGAAGGACAAAGTGCATGAATCGTACTTATGAAAATACAGCTGTGATATTTGATTTTGACGGCACGATCGTGGACTCGATGAACACGTTTGCTGATATAGCTGCCAAGGTTATGCCGCGCAGGCTTAACATCGATTCTGAATCTGCGCGGCGCAGGTATTTTGAAACATCTGGCATCCCCTTCTTTCAGCAGCTTGAGGTTCTGTTTCCTGGCCATCCTGCAAATAAGGAGACTGCAGAGGAGTTTGAAAAGATAAAGCTCGAAGGCTATTTTGAGGAGCCGCTGTTTGAAGATGCTTATGATACCGTAAAGCATTTGAGAGAGCTGGGCATCAAGGTGGCTGTTTCGTCCAACAACTTTCAGCATTTGGTAGATCAATTCGTAAAAAAGCAGGGCATAAAGTTCGATGCCATCCTGGGTTTTAAAGAAGGTTTTGACAAAGGAGCTGCGCACTTTAGCCACATCGAGAAAGAACTCGAAATTCCGCGCGAGTGCATGACTTTTGTGGGTGATTCCATAAAGGACGGTGAGAGGGCAGCAGGCTTTGGAATCAATTTTATTGCTAAAGAGGGTTTCTTTACTCGAGATCAGTTTATGCACCAATTTCCAAAGGCACGAGTGATATCGACGCTTTCGGAGTTGAAGGAGATATTTACGTAGTCATTGCGAGGGCACAGCCCGAAGCAATCCCCGAAGTCATGGAGATCGCCACGCCCGCTCACGCGGGCTCGCGATGACAGAATCGGAATCAATTATGTTAGCAGTCATTATTGCAGCGGGGTTGGGACAGAGGCTTGGCGATCTTACAAAAGATCGTCCAAAGGCCTTGGTGAAGGTTGTCGGGCGCGAGCTCATTTTGCGCGCCTTTGACTTTTTAGATCATCCGGCAATTACAGATCGCATAGTAGTGACAGGTTACGAAGGCGAGCGCCTGGCAAGCTTTATCAAAGAAAAATGTCACAAAGTAAAAACAGTTCACAACCCCAACTATAGGGATGGCTCGATAAGAACTATTGAGACAGCTCTTCCATTTATAGAGGAGGATTTTCTTCTCATGAACGTGGACCACATCTACCCGCAAAGGATGTTTGGGCATATAATCGAGAGCGCACAAGAAATCACGGCCATGTGTGACTTTGATCGCACGCTCGGCTCTGACGACATGAAGGTAAAGCTGGGCGAAGATGGTTGCCTTAAGGGAATCAGAAAGACGCTTTCAGAATACGATGGAGGATATATAGGCATGACCTTCTGTTCAAATGCCTCCTTGACGATGTACAAACACGCAGTCTGCGAAGCTAGAAAAAGTGAAGGAAATGCTGCAGCTGTAGAATCCGCTCTCGCGCTTATGACAAGAACTAACACAAAAATAAATATCTGTGATGTTTCAGGCATGGGTTGGCTTGAGGTAGATACGCCAGCTGACCTGGAAATTGCAGAAAAAACAATAACCGACAACCCCACATTCATACTATGAAAAAACTAACAAGACACTTACGCTTCTTTTTCCTCATCATTGGCGCTGTATTGCTTATGCTTTTGATTCGCAAGGTCGGCGTGAATACGATCGTTGATAACATCAGGGCCCTTGGGTGGCGGTTTGCACCCATCCTGTGCATAAGCGGGCTCGGCTACGTTTCATATACGATAGCGTGGATGATCTTTCTCAATCGCCTAAGCGATGGAATTGGGTTCTTCGAGCTGTTTCGCATCAAGATCTCAGGCGAAACCGTAAACACTCTCACGCCTGCCAACTTCATAGGCGGCGATCCCATGCGGATCTATCTTCTCAAGAAGAACTTTCCTGTCTCAGAAGGCGCAGCTTCGGTAGTGGTGGATCGTACCCTGCAGAGCATTGCTATACTAGTAACCATTCTTCTGGGCATCATAGTGGCGTTTCTAAAATTCGATGAGCTTTCAGCAAACATCACTTACGGCGTTCCCATAGTGCTGGTGATAGCATGCGGTTTCATGGGATTTCTTCTCGTGCATCAGAGGCGCGGTTTGTTCGGCCTCTTGCTCAACTTCTGCAAAAGGATCGGCATAAAGAAAGAGTTCTCTGAGCGTACGGTCAAACGCATCATGGAGCTGGATAGTCATATCGTGGACTTCTATAATCAGAACCATCGCGGCTTTCTCGTAGCTCTTGCCTGCCATATCTTTGGCAGACTATTGGGCGTGGTTGAGATCTATGCCATAGGCCGTGTGGTGAGCGATGAGTTTTCGATCTTTGCTGCGCTCATGCTTGCAGCCTTGGCGCCTATGGTCATGGCTGTATTCGCATTCATACCAGGGGCCTTTGGGGTAATGGAAGGCGCGTTCAGCGGCGTGCTATATCTTTTGCACCTTGATCCGTCTATCGGCATCACCATTCAAATCGCAAAGAGGCTGCGCGCTGCGTTTTGGATTTCGCTTGGGCTTTTGTTCATGGGTGCGCACGACAGGCGCAAGGTCTTTGATGACAAGGGCATGATCGAACAGGTAGAAGAGATAGGAACTGTTTGATGAATATGGATGCGCACAAGTGGAAGAAGAACAATCGCGAGGCCATAGCTGATGTATGCCACAGGCTTTATGAGCACGGCTATCTTGTGGCTACCAGCGGCAATGTATCGGTGCGCGAACAAGACGGGTTTCTCATAACACCTGGTTCCACGCGAAAGGATGCAGTGGATGCTGATTCGATCGTAGCATGCAATGCTGACGGCGTGCCGCTCAATCCAAATGATCATCCTTCTTCAGAGATAGCTATGCATCGAGAGGTATATCATGTGCGTCCAGATATAAACGCAGCCATACATGCGCATCCGCATTACTGCCTTGCGTGCTCGCTAGGCGGGATCTCGCTTACAGAAATGCTTTTGCCTGAGCTCGCCATATACATAGGTCCAGTTCCTTCGGTGCCCTATGCTACACCTGGCACTGTGGAGATGTGCAAAGAGCTCGCTCCGTTTCTTAAAAAACACAATGCGTTCTTATTGCAGCGGCATGGCGTATTGGTCTTGGGCAAGGATTTGCAAGATGCATACAACAGGCTTGAGCATCTTGAACACATAGCAAACGTGGCGTATCTTGTGAGCTCTATGGATTCTATCGAGCCGCTCACAAAGGCCCAGCTGCATAAGCTTACAAAGCAGGCCAGAACGCTTGGCCAGCAGATATCACAAACTCTTTTGGATTTGATTGAGTGATTGTCATTGCGAGCGAAGCGAAGCAATCTCATGAAAACCAGGAGATCGCCACGCCCCTGGCGGGGCTCGCGATGACAAAACGTACATTATGAATTTAAAACCTATAAAATCATTTCTTTTAAAAATCGCATTAGGTGTGCACAATACAGCTACCTTCATTGCGCTCAATGTTCTGTTGTGGCGGAATAATCTGTGGAAAAAAGAGGAGTGGACGAAATTGGGCGAGACCAGCGAGACCGGCGAGAAAAGCAAAGCTCCAGTAGAACAAGTAGAGCCCGCAACGCTTTGATAAAAAAAGCCGGTAAGCGCATTCGCTTACCGGCCGAAGTTTTTTCCCTATTCCCTACACCCTATTCCCCATTCCCTGCTGTTAGAACGTCCTGCGATCTTTGGGAACACCTGCCCACCGGACCTGCCATCCTCCAAAATAGGCTGTTATGTCAGTGCCTTGTGTTCCATAAAAGTAGGTGGGGTTAGTCCAGTCAGGCCATTCGCGATACCAGTATTTAGAAGCTAAATGAAGACCGGCTATATACAATCCAAGTGCTCCATCATCATCTTCAGCAATATAAGGATTACTGGTATGCGCTTCGATCTTATCTATGTTCGTAGTATCAAAGCTTCCTACATCATCAGTACTCTCTGTCTTAGCTTCCCAATACCTTAAGGTTTGGTCGCAAGGAATATCATCCAGTTCAAAGTGGGCTTTGGCAACAAATGTCTTACCGCTGAATAAGCGAATTTCCAAATCCGTATCCGGGTTTGTATTGCACGCCTGCTCGGCCGATATCCTCGTATATAACGAATTGTCCTTTAGCGGATCTTCCGGCCAGCGCACCTTGAGTTCGGCTTCTTTGTTTACCCTTGTTCCGCATGCGTCAATCACCTCAACAGGAATCTTGGCGCTCATTCTGTTAATATCCGGAACTTGCAGTACGACGTTACTCCA
>JBDRBN010000131.1:0-5312 GCA_043822785.1 Pseudomonadota bacterium | reverse complement strand
GTAGAGATTGCCCCTCGCTTTTAAGGACGGCAATGATGTCTCGTTCGTATTCATCTAAGTGTTTATAGGTTTTAGGCATTTTCCCTCTATACCGCGGAAGCCTAAAACCTCAAAGTGTTGCACTTCGTTATTGAACTGGGGAAATAAATTCCAAGCTCCAATAACCAAAAGACCAAAACAAAGGGCCTCTGTTTGGAATTTGGGTTTTGCACTGCTGTCGCGTTAGAGGTGTTAACTGGTTGAAATATAAGAATTCATTGTTCTCATGTCTAGGTGTCATTGCGAGGAGCGTTTAGCGACGAAGCAATCTCCCGCAAACAGAGGTTATAAGGGGATTGCTTCGCTTTGCTCGCAATGACATCCATGAAAAACAAGCAGTTCTAACGCGACAGCAGTGGGGTTTTGGAATTTGGAGTTTAACCAAGTGGGGTCTTAAATCCCCATTTAGGGTTCGAGATCCACATTCGAGCTTAAAAAACAAACTGTAGCTTCAAAATAAGTCAATAATAACAAGGTGTTATATTTAGTGCCCAAGCTGTGGTTTTGGCATCATATGTGCATTTCTATGTTGGCGAAAGGAGTGGGACCATGGCTGATATGGATAAAAGGGATCTGGATAAAAACGAGCCCAGCATAAGTATTAACTCTTTGGCCAGGCCTGAGGAGAACGAAGAGGCTCGCAAAAGGCTTTTAGAGCTTCAACTCAAGATGGCTGCCTGCTCCATCAATCATGAATATGCCCGCATCGAGTTCGACGATGTAACTGATTTGGCAAAACGCGAAGACCTCTTGGAATATATGCAGGATTGTCGCAGCCAATACTTTGAAGCACGCGCCAGCTTGGCTGTTTATGATCCATATGCACTTGAAGAATTTGAAGCAGATTTAATGCGTCAAAAACAGGCTGCGCTTCCTCACTACAACGCGTAGCTGTTTAAAAAATCCCTAACCCTCCTTTCTCAAGCAGGGGAACCGTCGTGAGATGGCTCCCCTGTTTTATTATGCCCAAATTTCCTTATTGATTTCGAGTCAAAAGGTGTTAAACAACGACTTCTGTTTTTGGTAAGCCGTTAATGTGGCATTACACCTGGCAAGCCTGCATACAATAATTAAGGAGGGAAATGTGAGTAAATACGATACCAAGAATATCCGAAACTTAGCCTTGATTGGAGCAAAGGGCGTTGGAAAGACAACCTTTGTCGAAGCGGCCTTGTTTGCTAGCAAAGCCACTACTAGAATGGGGCGAGTGGATGAGGGTAACTCCATAATTGATTATGATCCGCTTGAAGTGGAGAGAGCGCAGAGCATTAACTCTAAGGTCGTGCCTGTCGAGTGGAACAACATCAAGATCAATATAATAGATACTCCGGGATATGCCGATTTCATTGGTGATGCTGTTGGAGCTATGGGCGTTTGTGACATAGCAGTCTATCTGATAGATGCGGTGAATGGCGCCGAGATTCAAACACGGCTTTTGGATGGCTATGCAAAGAAAGCAGGCGTTGCTCGAGTCTTTATTATTAATAAGGCTGATTCCGAGCGGGCAAATGTAGACACTGCTCTTGCATCCATCAAGGATACAATTGCTCCTTCGACCGTTCTCTTCCAGCTGCCCATTGGCAAGGGCAAAGAATTCAAGGGAGTGGTGGATCTGTTAAACATGCGTGCCTATATCGATGGCAATGAGGCAGAGGTACCTGCTGATTTGGCGGATAAGGCTAAAGAGATGCGCACAGCACTCATGGAGGCCATCGCTGAAAATGACGAGGCGCTCCTTGAGAAATATCTTGAATCTGGTGAGCTTACACAAGAAGAGATGAAGCAAGGTGTTGCAAGGGGCATAGCCTCGGGCGGACTAACCCCTGTATTCATCGGCAGCTTTCAAAACAGCCTAGGCATTGATGCGTTTCTCACAGCAGTGGCAGAAAATTTTCCGAGCCCTGCGGATATGCCTTCTGTTAAGGCTAAACGAAGAGATGGTTCAGAGGTAGAGATCAAAGCTGATCCGAACGGTTCTGTGCTCGCAAAGGTATTCAAGAGCACTTCAGATCCTGGCATAGGCGATATATATTATTTTCGCGTCTATTCAGGTACGATCAATTCTGGCGATGACGTGTTCAACAGTGCTGAGAGCACATCAGAGCGCATTGGCAATCTCATTACGACGAGGGGAAAGGCAAGAAACGAGCTGGATGCTGCGGTGGCTGGCGATATTGCAGCTGTTGCAAAGCTAAAAAATACTCACATCAATGACACGTTCACTGTGAAGAATGAAGCGCTTACCTTGGATCCGATCGAGTTTCCTACACCAGTTGTTCCTATTGCTGTTCTGCCCAAGTCCAAAAAAGATCAGGATAAGCTAGGCATAGGCCTTTCAAAGCTAACAGAAAACGATCCGACATTCTCGTACCATGTGGACAAGGAATTTTCCGAAACCATCGTTACAGCTATGGGCGATGTGCAGATCGAGGTCATGATGAAGCGCCTTCATGATCGCTATGGAGTTGAAGTTGAGCTTGGCAAACCGCATATTCCATATCGTGAGCGCATTACTAAGAAAGCAGAAAAACAAGGTAAACACAAAAAACAATCTGGCGGGCATGGTCAATATGGTGATTGTTGGCTTCGGCTTGAGCCTCTAGAGGCTGGCGCTGGGTTTGAATTTGTCAATGCTATTGTTGGTGGCTCCATACCTGGAAAGTACATTCCAGCTGTTGAGAAGGGCGTTCGCGACGCCATGCAGAAAGGCACGCTTGCCGGATATCCTGTTGTTGATATCAAAGTAACTGTGTTTGATGGTTCCTATCACGATGTGGATTCTTCTGATATGTCCTTCCAAATAGCTGGAATCCTCGCTTTTAAAAATGCGATGGCTGAGGCTGGTGCGCAAATGCTTGAGCCCATCGTTAATCTTGAAGTCTATACGCCTCAGGACTATATGGGTGATCTTTCAAGTGATATCAGTCAAAGGCGCGGCCGGGTCTCTGGTATGGATTCAGGTGTGATAAAAGCAAAGGTTCCACTAGCAGAGCTCTATCAGTATTCAGCAAGTCTAAAGTCTATTACGAGCGGTGCTGGCAACTATACCATGAGTTTCTCCCATTACGAACCTATTCCAGCTCATATTGCACAAAAAGTAATTGAACAGACATTAAAGGAGAAAGAGGAGAAGAAGGGCTAAACTTCGTGTCCCGATTCGGCGTCATTTTTCACAAGAAAAATACAGGCCGAATCGAGGATTCTCGATGCCGCAAACGATTTTTCCTTTGGAAAAATCGTGCGGACATCGGGACGAGACACGCGAGAAACGCCAGAAACGATTTAGATATAAGGGGGCTCTGCTAGATTATGCAGACCCCCTTTTAGATTTGAGGAATCAATATGTCAGAAACCGAGATCATATATGGAGTAAATCCGGTGTTAGAGGTGCTAAAGGCTGGCACCAGGCGCTGTCATGAGGTTTTTTTGGCCGATAAAAAGAAAACGGGCGTTGTTGAGCAAATCGCGAAGATAGCGGACAAACGTAAGGTATCAGTGAACAAGGTTTCAAGAGAGCAACTTGGAAATCTCTCGAATTCAAATAAACACCAAGGTGTTGCAGCGAGGGTAGATTGTTTCAAATATCATAATCTTGAGTCTCTTATTGAGGTAGCCATTGATGATGATCAAAAGGCTTTTATCATTATATTAGATGGAATAACTGATCCTCAAAATGTTGGATCGCTCATAAGAACTGCACATCTTTTAGGCGTGCATGGAGCAATAATGCCGCGCGATAACGCGTGTGCTGTGACTCCAGCTGTTGTAAAGGCCTCTGCTGGCGCAACTGAATATCTTCCAATCGTTCAGGTGACAAATATTACTAATACTATAAAGTATTTGAAAAATAAGGGTATTTGGGTTGCAGCTGCAGAGGCTTGTGCAGAAAAATCCATATACGATACTGAGTTTGCTGGCTATAATTTTGCCTTGGTTCTTGGTTCAGAAGGTGCTGGAGTAAGGAGGCTTGTGCGAGAAACCTGTGATTTTTTGGTGTATATTCCCATGAGAGGGCAAATAGCTTCGTATAATGTATCTGTTGCAGGAGCGCTTTTAATGGGTGAGGTTGCACGGCAAAGAAGGAATTGTTTTTGATGCAATATCTGTACCTGAAAAGCTTTAAATGCCTTGACAATACACATCTTCTTTCCTACAAGACCCAAACTTTTTAGATAGTTACACAAAAACTAACACTTATTAAGCCGTTGGCCGCATTTTTGGTTTGAAGCGGGGATGGAGGGGTATCCGCCCAAGCTGGATATTTTATTGACGCGCGTCCGCTATAACGTGGAAGTGTGTTTGTGTTCATTGAAATTTCGCGCTGTATTTGCAGAGAGGCTAAGCAAGACGTATACGTGCCATCGCTTGATGGTCGGTTAAATCGGCACTCATTTTTTTTTGCCGACGTAGCTCAGTTGGTAGAGCTGCTGATTTGTAATCAGCAGGTCGCCGGTTCGAGTCCGGCCGTCGGCTCAGGACTGCAGGGAATAGGGAATAGGGATTGAAACGAAGAACGTTTTTGAATTTCCCTATACCCTTTTCCCTATCCCCTGTAGTTGAGGAGAGGTTCCCGAGTGGCCAAAGGGAGCAGACTGTAAATCTGCCGGCATTCGCCTTCGGAGGTTCGAATCCTCCCCTCTCCACAAGAATTTTGCTATGCAAAATTCTTTCTCCAATTTCTGATTTCGAAGGTGCAAGATTTAGAAATTGGAAATTAGAGATTAGAGGGTAAATGTAATTTTGGCAAATTGTTGCGGGAGTCGCTCATCCCTGTCCCACGAATGATTTTTCGTTTTTCGAAAAATCATGTGGTTGTCGGGACAAGCTGATAGGGGGAGCATTGACATGCTGGAGCGGCAGATGCGGGAGTAGCTCAGTGGTAGAGCATCAGCCTTCCAAGCTGAGGGTCGCGGGTTCGAAACCCGTCTCCCGCTCATAACTGCAGGGAATAGGGAATAGGGGGTAGGGAGTAGGGAATTGGAATTAAAACGACAGAGTTTTTTTGAATTTCCCTATACCCTACACCCTATCCCCTACACCCTGTAGTTAAGGCCGAGATAGCTCAGTCGGTAGAGCACATGCATGGTAAGCATGAGGTCACGGGTTCGATTCCCGTTCTCGGCTCAATAATGGCGAGAAAGGCGAGAAACGCCAGCAACGTCCTGTACCGGACGGTACAGGGCAACGCGAGAAACGAAAAATACTAAATACAAAATACAAGATACGAAACCCCGGGGAGGTAAAATATGTCGAAGGAGAAATTTGAAAGGACA
>JBDRBN010000130.1:0-14549 GCA_043822785.1 Pseudomonadota bacterium | reverse complement strand
TTTTCTCATGTCTAGGTGTCATTGCGAGGAGCGTTTAGCGACGAAGCAATCTCCCGCAAACACAGGTTATAAGGGGATTGCTTCGCTTTGCTCGCAATGACATCCATGAAAAACAAGCAGTTCTAACGCGACAGCAGTGATTGTTCTAACATGTTGGAACCTATGCCTTGACAACCACCTACTGATAACATCTATATCGGAATTAGAAATAATGTATTTCTCAAAATCAAAAAGAGAAAGGAGATAATATATGAGAAAGACAGTTCTAGCAGTCCTTTATGATAACAGGATTTACATTCCTTGCAGCATGCGGTGGCTCCAGCAGCAGTGGAGGCGGCACTGGCGACACGCCCACATTCACATCATTGAGCGATCTGCCCAAAGCCACAAGCCCCATGGCAAGCGCTGCTGCACAGGTCGTTGCAGATGTAAGCAAAGCGGCAACCACCGGAATGAACCTGGCTACCACAACAGCTGACTTCTTCAGCGCCGATAGTTCCAGGGGTGCATGCGAGGTGTTCAATCTCGTCAAAGAGGGAATAAGCTCAGCAGCACAAGCAGACATGATCCTGTGTTTCACAAGCTACATGAACAGCCAGGACTCCTTTCAGGGCCTAACCGATGCAAATGGCAGTGCCATAGATATTTATGATGGCGAGTGGCACATCTTCAACCTCAGCATCGAGAGTGATAATGGCGCACCCGATCGCGTAAAGATGCGGATCTCAAAGAACGATGCAGGATCGATCACGTCTTTTGAGATGTTCATGTGTTCTCTGGTGAACAATACCCTTGTTCAAAATGAATACACAGGTCAGACAATCAGTGGCGCAAGTTTATCCATGCGCGGCCTCGGCCAGTTCACAGATGCAAACGGTTCTGGATGGCATTCGGTCGATGTCACCGGCACCTTAAATGCTGATGGATACTTCACAGAAAAAGTCATCGCGGTAAGGAACAAAGGCAACTGGGGTGGCGGCATGGGATGGGAAGAAGGAACCCTAACCCAAACGCCCGGAAGCTTCCATTTCTCGGGCTATCGTGCAGGAAGTTGGAACGAGAATGGCGATTCTGGAACCCATCAAGAAGCAGGCTACAGCTTGGGCGAGATGCTGGGTGACACATCAACCAACATTGCGCAGCTAGCAATGGGTGACGGCGCAGTTAAGTATAGCTCACAGGGCACTTACAATAATGAGTATGGCCAGGGCACGTATGGTCCAGATACTGGTGTGGATGCATGGCTTGGCGATACGGGTCTACCGGTAGATCCGGTAACTGATAGTTTGTTTTATAACACTGCCAGTGATGGCGATCTTCCAACTGTTCAGACCACTGAAATCGCATTCGCATTTGCCGCAAACGAAACATGGGACTGCACAGATGATGTGGGAGTAGGCATTGTTGATCTGCCCGCATCTTCGCAAGCTAACATGGATGCAGCCTGCAGCGCTTATATGTTTAACCACAATTGGATAAACTGCTGGGAGATAATTGAACAACAGCAACCACAATAAGCATTGCTGTTACTACAAAAGGAAAGGGCCCTGTCATGAATTATGGCAGGGCCTTTTTTATCTAGATACTTTGAGCTATCTCCTCCGGCCAAATATTCTAAGCAGGAGCAAGAAGAGGTTTATGAAATCAAGATAGAGCCTCAGCGCACCCAATATCGCACCCTTATGCTCCGCTTCCGATCCCTCTTCAAACTGCAGACCCATCTGCTTTATCTTCTGAGCATCATATGCCGTGAGCCCCACAAAGACCAATACGCCGATGTAGGTTACTGCTGTATGAAGCAATGTGCTGCGGAAAAAAAAGTTCACCACCGATGCGATGATGATTCCGATAAGGCCCATGAAACAGATATTGCCGATGCTGGTAAGATCTTTACGCGTTGTATAACCATAGATCGCCATCGCTCCGAACGTACCTGAGGTGATGAGAAATGTTGTGACCAGGGATTCAGCTGTATACGCGATGAATACTACAGAAAGCGTAAGGCCTGTGAGCGCGGAGTACAAAAAGAATAGACCTGTCGCAGCCATGGCGCTCAAACGGTTTATCGCAGCTGAAAGCACGAGCACCAGTCCCAACTCGGCTATTATGAGGCCGAAGAAGAGCATTTGATTCGTAATGATGGTGGCGAGCAACTGCTGGTTGGAAGCGACATAGTATGAGATGCCTGCTGTGGTAAGCAGAGCGATAAACATCCACCAGAAAACTTTTGTCACAAACCTCTGCTGTGCTACTTCTAGATTAATTGGTTGTGCAATTGTATTTGTCTGCATCATTTCACCTCCAAAAGTTCGACCTCAAATATGAGATCTGCGTTTGGCGGTATTGCGCTGCCTGCGCCCCTTGCACCATAACCGAGATGTGGCGGGATCATCAGAATGCGCTTGCCTCCGACCTTCATTCCAGCCACACCTTCATCCCACCCTTTTATGACCTGGCCCGCGCCTAGCGTGAAAACAAAAGCTTGAGCACGATCATGTGAGCTGTCGAATTTTTTGCCCTTTCGATCGCCTTCATCTAGCCATCCTGTATAGTCGACCGAAACCTTCTTACCAGCCACAGCCATCGCACCGGTTCCCACCTTTACATCTTGGTACGCAAGGCCGCTCTTTGTCTTAACAACTTTATCCGCTGCATGGGCTAGTGTCGCAGACGCCATAATCAGTACATACACAATAACTAGCGTTCTCTTCATAATATCCCTCCGATTGAGTTTAATGACTTTGTGGTTCCCGCTATCTGACACGGAAAACCGCTTCTTTCAACCAAAAATCCACAAACACGTGGCTCTTTAATAACTCCTTCAATTTCATAGCGTTACATGATAAATTTATCCTTGAAAGATCACTCCCCTCTATGATAATATACCCTATAGGGGTATGGGGTATAAGAACCTTTAGGAGGGCCTTAATCATGATAAACGATGTCACAAAAAAAGATGCCTTAAAGCGTTTGCGCCGAATCGAGGGTCAGATCAAAGGGCTCATGAAGATGATCGATGATGAAAAATATTGCATCGATCTGATCAACCAGGTGAATGCAATGCGCCGAGCGCTGGAGCAAGTTGCCCTCATTATAATGAAGCGACACGTTGAGAGCTGTGTTGCAGAGTCGATCAAGTGCTGCGACGAAGGTAAAAAGGTGGATGAATTGATCAGGACCATCGACCGTTTCATTCGCTGAGCGACGTCCTTCTTCTGCATCGCGGAGGTAATTTATGAGAAAAATAATTGCTTTAGCGCTTGCGCTTTTGCTGTTGGCCTTGCCTTTATTTCAAGGTGCAATCGCATCTGAGATGCTCACCATGGAAAAGGCGCTTCAAGCTGCTATGTCCGAAAATCCCAGCCTTGCAGCTGCAAGCTACGCAACTGATGCAGCATTCGCTCGTCCACCACAGGCAGCTACACCGCCTGATCCTACATTCATGGTTCAGTTCTCTCAGGTTCCAATCAATACCATCGACGTGGATCAAGGAATGATCACCTATATGGTACAACAACAGATTCCGTTCCCTTCAAAGCTCGTCTATGGTTACAAGGCCGAAAAAAGGGCTGCAGAAGCAGCAATCTCAAGTGAAGCCATGACTGCACAGGAACTAAAGCGCCTGGTCAAGCTCGCCTATCTCGATATATGGAGGCTTCAGGAAGAGGAGAGGATCGAACGAAGGACGATCTCTATCTACAGACAGAACAAGGGAGCTGCCGAAACTGCGTATGCCTCGCTAAAGGGCTCAGTTGCCGATCCGGTCAGGGCCGCCGTCGACCTCGGAGATATAGAAGCGCACCTTGCGCTGCTTGAACAGGACCGCATCGGGGCCCTCGCAAAGCTTAGCGCCATGATGAACGACACCCTGGATCCTGAGACTCGCGTAGCCACACCCCCTTCGCTGCCAAAGGCATTGAGCGTGTCAGCACTCGTTGAGAAAGCCAAGGCCGTAAGACCAGAGATAGGAATCTCGGAAAAGATGATCGAATCGCAGAGCGCCCGCGTGGGTCTTGCAAAATCTCAGTATGCACCTGATCTGACACTCAGGTGGGGTTACGATGATCGTCCCAATCAGCAAAACGCCTGGACAGGACGCGTCATGGTATCCGTGCCGCTCTTCTCACTCTCCAAACAGCGCTTCGGCGTACGGGAATCTAATGCACTTCTCTATCGCGCAAAATCGCTGAACGAGGAAACCGTCCTCATGACAAAGGCAGAGATAAAAACCTCATACGCCCGCTTGAATGCAGCGAAAAAGCGGGTGAGCATATATTCACAGCAGGTTGTCCCTCGTGCCAGAACGCTTCTTTCATCCAGCGAGGAGGCATACAGGGCCGGTAATGGAGATTTTTTGAGCATAGTGGACAGCATCCGCAGCTTGAACAATGCAGAACTCTCACTCATCAGGGCAAGGACCGATGCTCACAAAGCTTACGCTGACCTAGAACGGGCGGTAGGAGTAACACCTGCCGAGACACGCCCTGAGCAGGGTCGAAGGGAGGACTCATGAAACGCCTCATGATGTTAAATGAAGGAAGCCATCGCTTGCGATGGCTAATCGCAGGGATCGTCGCACTCGTTATCGTGGTTGTAGCTGGAAGCTGGTTCTTTGTGACGCACACTCGTCACATGACAACGAGCGAGTCACGCTTGCCCGCCGACGGTTTAGTGGCGGGAGTAACGAGTAACGAGTCACAGCTCTACATTTGTCCCATGCATCCTACCTACACGTCCGACAGTCCAGGCACATGTCCGATCTGCGGAATGACGCTCGTTTTGGCAGAGGATGAAGGGACTCACATGGAAGAACACAAGGATCACACACCTGCATCCCGCGCCTCTATCAAGGTCACTGATACCCAACGCCAGATGATCGGAGTCAAAACTGCGACTGCGGAGATGAGATCCCTAACAAAGGATGTGCGAACTGTGGGCATCGTGGCCTACGATCCAAAGCTCGCAGTGGCACAACGCGAATACATAGAGGCTTTGAGGCTTGGAGATCGTACTCTGTCCGCCGCTGCTGCGGAGAGACTTGAACTC
This sequence comes from Pseudomonadota bacterium, assembly GCA_043822785.1. Lineage (GTDB taxonomy): Bacteria > UBA10199 > UBA10199 > 2-02-FULL-44-16 > JAAZCA01 > JBDRBN01. The sequence continues at coordinate 9,503 of JBDRBN010000130.1, read as the reverse complement.
ATGGGGATGAGCAACGCGCAAATCTCGGAGATTGCGCGCAGCAGGCGCATTCAGAAAAACCTCTACCTGCCCACATCCGATGGTAAGGTCTGGATCTATGGCGATATATACGAAAGCGACATCCCTTACGTGAAGGTTGGACAGATGGCGAAGATGACGCTGCCTGGAAAAACAGCTCCGGTATTCACAGGCTCCATCATAGCTATAGATCCGATAATTGATCCGAAGAGCCGCTCGATGAGGATGAGAGTAGAGGTGAGCGATCCTGAAGGAGAGCTGAAACCAAACCTATACGTGGATGTAGCGATTGGTGTCCCCTTGGGTATGGGTCTTTCGATTCCCGAGAGCGCTCTGATCTGGAGCGGAGGGAACTATCACGTCTTCATCGACGAAGGCAAAGGAAAGCTCGTACCACGCATGGTTGAGCTTGGTGGCCGCACGCGCGACTATGCGCTTATCATGAGCGGCCTTGAAGCAGGCGATATCGTTGTCACATCACCAAACTTCCTCATCGATTCTGAAAGTCAGTTGAAAGCGACGCTCAGATCGATGAAGGGTGAAAAGGCTACGACTAGCCATCAGCATTAGGTGGGGAAATGCAGATAAAGGAAAAAAATAGATGATCGCTCGAATTATAGCATGGTGCACAGCCAACCGTTTCTTCGTATTCCTGGGAACCGCCTTTGCGATAGCCTGGGGAATATATGCGCTCTCCAATACTAATCTGGATGCCATACCCGATCTCTCTGATACACAGGTAATCGTCTTCACAGAATGGTCGGGGCGCTCCCCTGACCTCGTCGAAGACCAGATCACATATCCGATCGTGACCTCCATGATTGCTGCCCCAAAGGTAAGAGATGTGCGCGGCTACTCCATGTTCGGGCTGTCCTTCGTATACATCATCTTTGAGGAGGGCACCGACATCTACTGGGCACGCAGCAGAACACTCGAGTACATGAGTGGAATCGTGGACAATCTTCCAGCCGACGTCACACCGGAGCTTGGCCCGGATGCGACCGGCGTGGGTTGGGTCTTTGAATACGCACTCGTGGACAAGACTGGCACACAGAGTTTGGCGGATCTTCGGAGTTTTCAAGACTGGTCACTCCGCTACATCCTGGAGGCAGTGCCGGGTGTTGCCGAGGTGGCCTCTATCGGCGGTTTCGTGAAACAGTATCAGGTCACGGTAGATCCCAATAAGCTAAAGGCACTAGGCATCCCACTAAAACACGTGATCATGTCCATCAAAGCATCCAACAACGACGTGGGCGGTCGCGTGCTTGAAATGCAAGGCGCAGAGTTTTTTGTCCGAGGTCGGGGGTACATCAAGTCCGTTCAGGACATTGAAAAGGTCGTCATAGGCATGGGCAAAGAAGACACACCTATCACCGTAAAGGACGTGGCAAACGTAAAACTGGGACCGGACATACGCAGGGGAGCTGCGGAGTGGAATGGCGAGGGTGAAGTCGTAGGCGGCATCGTCGTGATGCGCTGGGGCGAGAACGCTCTTACGGTAATAGAAAAGGTCAAGAAAAGGATAGAGGAGATCAAACCCTCGCTCCCGGAGGGCGTGGAACTACTCATCGCCTATGATCGATCTGATCTCATACACCGTTCGATCAATACACTGCGAGATACGCTGATCAAAGAGATGGTGATCGTCGCACTAGCCATCATCATCTTTCTTTGGCACTTCAAGAGCTCGCTCATTCCCATTGTCACTCTGCCATTCGCAGCGCTGCTCTCCTTTATCCCAATGTACTATCTGGGCATAACCTCCAACATCATGTCGCTCGGTGGTATTGCCATCGCCATCGGCGCTATGGTCGATGCAGCTGTGATCCTTGTGGAAAACGCCCACAAACACTTAGAGCATTGGGAACAAGAGGGGCGAAAACAGGACCGAGCGATGGTAGTGCTGCACGCTGCCCAGGAAGTGGGTCGGCCTCTGTTCTTCTCACTGCTGATCCTAGGTGTCTCCTTCATGCCAGTCTACGCCCTTCAGGCTCAGGAGGGGAGGCTCTTTCGACCACTTGCCTTTACCGAAAACTTTTCCATGCTATTTGCCGCATTGGTAGCGATCACGCTCGTGCCGGTGCTCATGCAGATATTCATCAAGCCAGATGACCGCCCCACCCCAAAGGGCATCCGCGCCCGCATCAGTCGATTTTTCACCGGTGGGCGCATACTGCCTGAGGATGAGCACCCAGTCAGCCAGGCCATGTTTCGCATCTATGGGCCAATCATGCGGTGGATACTCAAGCACCGTAAGGGGACGATGATCGTAACGATTATTCTGACCCTCTCCATCGTCCCAGTCTACATGCGTCTGGGCACAGAGTTTATGCCTCCTTTAAACGAGGGTGATATCCTCTATATGCCCACAACACTCCCAGGCATATCAATTGAAGAAGCCAAGCGCTGGCTGCAGATTCAAGATCAACTCATCATCTCGTTTCCGGAGGTCGAAACAGTATTCGGTAAGGTCGGACGCGCACGCACTGCAACAGATCCGGCACCGCTGTCCATGGTGGAGACAACTATACACCTCAAACCCATGAACGAGTGGCCAAAGGTCTCCAAAGAGCGCTGGTACTCTGGATGGCCGTGGTGGACCACGCTCTGGTTCAAGCCGTTCCTTCCTGATAAAAAACCCCGTACCTGGGAGGAGCTAATCGCTGAATTGGATCGCACGGTTAAGCTCCCTGGCACCACTAATGCCTGGATCATGCCTATCAAGACCCGTATCGACATGCTCACCACGGGTATTCGCACGCCAATCGGAATAAAGATATTTGGACCGGACCTGAAGGTAACCCAGAAGATTGGAGAACAGATAGAGGCTACGCTTCCGTCGATTTCCGGCACGCGCAGCGTGTTTGCAGAGCGGAGCACAGGCGGATTCTTCGTCGATTTTGACATAGATCGTGATCGAATTGCTAGGTACGGCCTGAGAGTCGGCGACGTTGAAGCGGTCATAGAGAGTTCCATCGGAGGAATGAACATAGGTGAAACCATCGAAGGCCGCGAGCGCTATCCCATCAACGTGCGTTATGACAGAGATCTTCGCGCAAACATCGACGAACTAAAACGCGTACTGGTGTCAACGCCATCTGGCGCCCAGATACCGATCGAGCAAGTGGCGGACATAAAGATCACAAGCGGCCCACCGGTGATAAAAGACGAGAACGGCATGCTTACAAGCTGGGTCTATGTGGATCTTAAGGATGGCACTGATATAACCGGCTATGTAAAAAAGGCTAAGGAGATCATAGCGAAAAACGTTCAGATACCTTCTGGTTACTACCTTGCCTGGAGCGGACAGTATGAGTACATAGAACGCGCGTACAAACGTCTGATGGTGATGATCCCGCTTGCGCTCTTTCTCATCTTCCTTCTGCTCTACATCAACACGCGTTCCCTCGTGCGCACGATCATCGTACAGCTCTCAGTTTCATTCGCACTCGTCGGTGCAATATGGATGATCTACATCCTGGGATATCAAATGAGCATCGCGGTATGGGTGGGGATCATCGCCCTTGCCGGCATCGACGCAGAGACCGGAGTGGTGATGATGCTCTATCTCGACCTATCATTTGACCACATGGTTCGGAATGGACGCATGAGGACCATGGAGGACGTCGAGGCAGCATCGATCCACGGCGCGGTTCAGCGCGTCCGCCCCAAGCTCATGGCAGCGGTAACCACCTTCGTGGGACTCATGCCCATTATGTTCGCTGTTACGGGCGCTGCCGGCGCTGATGTAATGAAACACATCGCAGCACCGATGGTAGGTGGCATGATCACCTCCTTCATCTCGACGCTTTTGATCTATCCCGTGGTCTATACGATATGGAAGTGGCACTTCGTTATGAAGAAGGGCAAGCAACTCCCAAAACCTGAGCAAGCAACTCATTATACGGAATTATGATGTTAACTTGCCACACACAGGGCAATCCTTGTTACGTGTAAGCGGGATCGTTCTAAAATCCATGGTCAAGAGGTTTACTGTTAACAGTTTGTCTGTGAGAAGATCGCCATTGCCGATTAGATATTTGATAGCTTCCGCTGCTTGAATTGTACCCATCATTCCAGCAACTGCCCCTAATATGCCTGATCCGCGACAATCCTGGATAGTGCCGGCGGGGGGAGGATCAGAAAATATGCAGCGATAGCAAAGTGATCCAGGAACATAAGTGAAGGTCTGTCCTTTAAAACCCACTACACCTGCATGGGAATATGGCTTGCCCAAGCTAACGCATGTATCGTTGATGAGAAATTTGCTGTCAAAATTGTCGGTTGCATCCACTATAAAATCAAAATCAGCTATTTCAGAAACAATATTTCTTGTATCAAGCCTCTTATGCAGAGGAATGATTTTGACGTCGGTGTTGAGAGCACATAACTTTTCCTTTGCTGAAGCCACCTTGCTACGCCCTATATCATCCGTGAAGTGGAGAATCTGCCGTTGCAGGTTACCGATCTCAACTTCATCCTCATCTGCAATCCCAACAGTACCCACGCCTGCTGCAGCAAGATACAGAGCAGCCGGTGAGCCCAATCCGCCTGCCCCAACTATGAGCACCTTGGAAGATAGGAGTTTCCTCTGCCCTTCTCCGCCAATATCCTTTAGGACGATGTGGTGCGTGTATCGCTCAATTTGACTTTGACTTAGTTGCACGGATTGGAATCAATATCCCCAAAAGGTTTTCGTCATCTCGAAAAAGTCATCCCCTACCGTATGGATGCCCTCGGCTACCTTGGCGAGTGGCTCTTCAACTATATCCCTGCCCTTAAGGGCTATGAGCACTCCAAAGTGGCCCTTGTGCACAGCATCCATTGCAGCAACGCCGTAGCGTGTGGCCAGTACTCTGTCAAACGCAGTAGGGCTGCCACCGCGCTGAATGTGACCCAAAACAGTAACACGCGTCTCAAAGCCGGTCTTCTCTTCAATCAACCTTGACAGCACGCCGCCTATGCCACCCAATTGCACATGTCCAAATTCATCTTTGCGTTGTGATGCCAGCACCTCTTCGTCACCGATCTTGGCACCTTCTGCTACAACTATGATGCTGAAGTGTACACCAGCGCGGGAACGCCGCATGACCATTTCACAAACTTCATCGATATCAATGGGCTTCTCAGGTATGAGTATGCAGTCTGCTCCTCCAGCAAGACCAGAATATACTGCTATCCAGCCGGCATGCCTGCCCATGACTTCGCAAACCAGAACGCGATCATGTGACTCGGCTGTAGTATGCAACCTATCGATGGCGTCTGTAACCACCTCAAGGGCGGTGTCAAAGCCAAAGGTCTGATCCGTACCCATGAGATCGTTGTCTATGGTTTTTGGGCAACCGACGATCTTTATTCCCATATCGGTGAGCTTCTTGGCTGCACCCAAAGTATCCTCACCCCCGACAGCGATGAGCGCATCGAGTTTCATCTTCTTGATGCCATCGAGCGCTTTGTTGGTGGTCTCTTCATCTTTAAAAATATTCGTGCGGCTTGTGCCGAGAATGGTTCCACCACGATGAAGAATGCCCCTGACATCTTGTCTCGTAAGCTTCATGGTTTCGCATTCGAGCACACCACGCCAACCATGCTTGATGCCAACAACATCGTATCCACCATATTGAATAGCCCTTCGGACCACTGCTCGAATAACTGCATTAAGACCAGGGCAATCTCCACCGCCTGTAAGTATTCCTAACCGTTTTGTCATGATCTATTGCCTCCCTTAATGAAATTCTAATTTCTAATATCTAATTTCGCCTTTCATGGTTTTCAGTCAAAAGCGATATTGGAAATTAGAAAATGGATTTTACTATTTTATTGCATGGAATTTTATTTTGATTTTGCATCTGTCATCTCTCGCAAAAACTCGATTGCCCTTTGCCTTTGGTAATCGACATGGGGTTTCTTTTCCGGCTCTTTCTGCTCTGCGCCTTCTTTTGTTTCAACCACCTTTTCAGGCGGCTTTGCTTCGACCTTTATGTCTGGAACAATGCCATGATCTTGAATGAGGCGGCCGCTCGGTGTCTTATAATGAGCGATGGTGAGCTTAAGGCCTGAGCCGTCATCCAAGTCTATAACTGTCTGAACCGATCCCTTGCCAAAAGTCTCAGTGCCCATGACCGTTGCACGGTTGTTATCTTTAAGCGCTGCTGCCACGATCTCTGATGCTGATGCAGATCCTCCATCAACTAAAACCACGATGGGATAATCTGGCTGTGTATCCTCTGGATGGGCCTCGCGCTTGTCAATCTCTTTTCCTCTGGTTTCTGTAGAAACAATCGTGCCATGGTCTAAAAACAGATCTGAGATTGCCACAGCTTGCTCGAGCAGGCCTCCAGGGTTTTTGCGCATATCCAAAACGATGCCGCGCAATGGCTCTTTCTTAGAAAGATCTTTAAGCGCTTTTTCAAGCGAGCGCGCAGTACCCTGCTGAAAGCTGGATATGCTGATATATCCAAGATTATCGTCAAGCGCCTCTGCATGTACAGAGGGTACGTCTATGATTTGGCGGGTCAATGAAACATCGAATGGATTTTTTTCGCCCTCACGATCAATCGTGAGAGTTATTCTGCTACTGCGCTTTCCCCTTATCTTGGTAACCGCCTCACCGAGATTCATGCCCTTTGTAGGCTTGCCGTTGATCTTGATGATGCGATCGCCAGCCTGAATACCTGCTTTATCTGCAGGAGAACCTTTGACAGGAGCCACAACAACAAGGTAGCCATTGCGCACTCCTACTTCAATACCGATACCATCAAAGCGACCTCTAGTATCAACCTTTAGCTCCCTGTTTATCTCTGGGCTCATGTATACGCTGTGAGGATCTAGCGTCTCCACCATTCCGCGTATTGCGCCTTCGATAAGCTTTTCTTCGTCAACATCGCTTACGTAGTTGTCTTCTATATAATGCAAAACTCGCGTAAAATTGTGCAGAGCGCGAAAGCCTTTATCTGTAAGGGCATCTGCTCTGACCGGCAGGCAAATTGCAGAAATAATAATGGAAGCGATCAGAATTAAACTTTTGAGTTGATGATACATGAGCCTCCCCCAAGTTCATGAATTAATTTGTGATATTTAACATTGCGAAAACATAATGCAACTCGAATTGTCATCGCGAGCCCGCACTAGCGGGCGTGGCGATCTCCAGGGTTTTAGGAGATTGCTTCGTCACTTCGTGACTCGCAATGACATTCCTTGCTGGCGTCTTTACAGGTCTACCCTCGATACCTGCGGCAGATCGCCTTTAAGAAATTTGTGGGCAATGGTTTCAAAACGGGCGGGCAAATCTGTAACATAAAGATGGTGCTTAGGCATATTGCCTTGCTTTGCCACTAGCCCCTTTTCGGAAAGCAGCTTTTCTAGAGCGCACGCCGTAGCTTCTGCTGAATCCACAAGCTTAATTGCATCGCCCATATGCTTGGCAATTGTCTTGGTAAGCAGAGGATAATGTGTGCAGCCAAGTATCAGCGCATCAATACCCTCTTCGCGAAGACCCTTTAGATAACGCTCGGCCGAAGCAGAGGTTACATCATTATCCACCCACCCCTCTTCCACAAGCGGCACAAAGAGCGGGCATGCCCGGCTTACAACCCGAACGTTTGGATCCTTTGACTTGAGCAGGCTTCCATAGGCGTTGGAAGCTATGGTTCCGGCTGTGCCTATAACGCCAACAGCCCTTTTCTTTGTTATCTCAAGCGCAGCCTCACACCCAGGTTCGACTACGCCCAGAACTGGTACATCAAAACTATCTGCAAGATGGGGCAGTGCATATGCAGAGGCAGTATTACAGGCAACCACTATGGCTTTGACCTTGCGCTCCATGAGAAAATCCGCGCATTCGCGCGCATATCGCACCACAGTCTCGGCTGATTTTGTGCCATAAGGAACTCTAGCAGTATCGCCAAGGTAGATGATTGACTCGTGGGGCAAAAGTTTGCGAACCGCTGCAAATACGGTTAGCCCGCCGATGCCGGAATCGAAGATCCCTATTGGTGCATTTGCATTAGGTGACATGGGCAGGAGCTATAGCGTAAAGCGAAGGGATTTCCAAATGTTTTTATTACGGTATATACCGCCAGATCACCATGTCGGCCTCTGGAGCCATATTCACGCTATATCCCGTCACGAGTATCTTGCCGTCTGCATCGATCGTGATGGACTTACCAGCATCAAGACTATTCCCGCCTGCAGCATTGCCATGTACGACTACCCCGCCTGAGCCAAAAGAGGTATCGATCTTGCCATCTTCTTTATACTTCCAGATCACCATATCGGTATCTCCGGATTGGTTCCTACTATCACCTGTAACGAATATTCTGTCTTTTGCATCAGTAGCAACAGAAAGCCCCTGATCCCAATTTTTCCCACCCGCTGCATCGTGATGTACTGCTACGCCGTTCGAACCAAACTCAGCATCAGGAGTGCCATCTTCCTTAAACCTCCATATCACCATGTCGGGATTTACTGGATTTAAAGCATTCCAGCTATATCCAGCCACGACTACTCTATTTTTTGCATCCGTTGTGATAGAAAAGCCAATATCATCGCCATTTCCACCAGCAGCGTTGTGGCTAACTAGTATGCCTGGATTCTGCCCAGATGCATTGAAGGTAGGATCGAGTTTGCCGTCTTCGTCATATCTCCAGATCACCATGCCGAAATTTCCTATGTTGTTCTTGCTCTTACCAGTAACGAGTATCCTGCCTTGTGTATCTACGGCAATGGAGGCTCCCCAATCATGGCTGTTTCCACCTGCGGCATTGCCATGAACGACTATCCCGTTTGAGCCAAAGGAGTCATCGGGCTTACCGTCTCTGTTGTACCGCCAAATCACCATGTCAGCATTATTAGAGGCATTTGAACTAAAACCTGCCACGAGTATTTTATCATTAGCATCCATTACGATGGAAAGACCATGATCATTATCATTTCCTCCTGCAGCATTGTGAGCTATCACTATGCCATCCCCATCAAAGGAGTCGTCAAGCTTGCCATTTTCCTTAAACCGCCAGATAATCATGTCATAATTTGAACCATTCCAGCTATATCCAGCAACGAGTATCCTTTCGCTTTTATCCGTGACAATTGAGACACCGCCATCCTGTTTGTTCTGACCACCACCAGCAGCATTGTCATGAACTACCACTCCGTCTGAACCAAAGCTTGAATCAAGTGTGCCCTCAGCATTAAACCGCCAGATCACCATGTCCTTATCTAAGCCGTTCCAACTATAACCGGCCACAAGTATTCTGCCCTTTGTATCTGTTGTGATAGAGGAGCCCTCATCATTAGCATTTCCACCTGCAGCATTGTGTTGCATTACAATCCCATCTGAACCAAAGCTTTTATCAAGCGTGCCTGACTTAAAGCACTTTATGGCCACATCGTTTACATCTGCCCCTGATACAGTTCCTGTACCATTTGCAACAAAACAACCCTGCCCTGTTGGCTGAGTTGCTACTGCGACCGAATAACTGGCACCA
>JBDRBN010000129.1:0-10584 GCA_043822785.1 Pseudomonadota bacterium | reverse complement strand
ATTCCTATTAATTCGGCAGCCCTAGCTGCACATTCGCCCACCCTGACATTATCGCTTGGGCATTAACCTGACATATTGACTTGGGCACGACATCCTTCGACAGAGTGCCCGCCCGGTACGCCTACGGCGAACCCGTGGCGGACGGGCAAGGTAGGCGGGAGAAATCCCGAAGACAAGAGTCGCAGGTGACAAGTCCCGACATTTGTCGGGACTCAAAAGAATTCACAGCCATCTTTCTTGCCGCGCTTTGTAGCGGGCCAATCTCCAACATCGCTTTTCTTAAATAACCCTTGACTGTTCTAATGCCCAACTGGTAAGGGCTGCGACCCTTTAAGCTGGAACAGCTGTTTTTAGGAGACTTGCATGGCAATACCGAAGGTCCAAATTTCACCTCTTTTGTCTGAGATCCTTACAGATCTTCTCAGATCTGAGGGGGACGACGAGCTCCTTATGCATTTCACATCTGGCAGTGTTAGTGTAGAAGAGCTTAGTCAACTCGAGGCAATCATAAATGGTCGCGGAGCGCACTTTTGGTCTTCAGCTGGCCCAGTCGTGATGCGTGATTTCAACAAGCTTGCGCTGGATATGGCAAAAGCAACTTATAATGGCAACAGGTTAGCAACGTTTTCCTTTCATCATGCTAACGATGTACAAACCTTAGTGCGCATGGCTGGGAAGCATCTTGAAAATTATCCTTATCATCAGAGGTGCTATTTTCTGAGACTCTACGGAACATATCTTGATGGACTCGGTAGTCTCGAATGTTCGTTTGGTTTTAATGGACAGGTAGCCAACTTTACCAAGATGAACCCGCAGGAGCGAAGCGAGTTCGTTATAGACATAGGAGATTTGCAGGATGACCCTGAGCTTATCGAAAGGGCAAAAGAGATTTCCGTCATGATGCTTGAACTCAACGGCGGACTTGGTTCCAGAATGGGCTTGGATCCGGCCCATCATCATTCAAAGGGAACGGGTATCTCAATGTTTGTTGATGTAGAATCGTCTTATGGCCCGCAAGTAGCGCGTATGTCGATCATGGAAGCCAAGCTCAGAGCCCTCTCGGGCCTCACCAAGGTTTTCAAAAAAGTCCATGTGATGCCGTTCAACAGCACAGTAACGAGCGATGGTTGGAATGGGCTCATGAACGGACCTTCGCTCGAAGCAAGGGCAGGGAAGGGCAGTGAGAGCAACCGCATATATCTTGAGAAAGCTGGCCTCCACATACATGATGAGATACCGCAAACGAGTTTTCCAAAGATAGGTGATACGACCTACATGCCCATAGAGATTGGGCAACCTGATATCGATCTCGCACCTGGCGGAGACGGCCAGGTTTTACATGAGCTTTATTATTCAGGTCGCTTGAAGAAGCTATGGGAACAGCATGGCATCCAAGTATTAGTAATAGGTGATGCTGAGAACATACAGGCCAGGCCACACCCTGCGATTGCAGCTAAACTACTAGAGGATAAAATACCGATTGCCTTTGTCTCCACGGACCGCACTGCAGCAGATGCCAATGCAGCAATATTTGTGGTCGAAGATGGATCATTAGAGGTCATTGAGACAAGCCGTGTTCATAAATCCCAACAAAGACTTTTTCAAGACATTGGCCTTCGAAAAGGGGATAAACCGCAGCCTATGAACACGAACACAGCATACATAAACGTCCCTGAATGTTTGAAGATATTCGAGCGGGAAACTGCTAATCGGGGTGATGAAGAGCTTCATAAGTTACTCGTGCCAGAGACTGTAGCGAATAAGAGAGAGGTTGTTCTTGGCGGGCAAAGAATCCCTGTGCGTCATTTGGAAGGCAGTATGGCGTCTGTTCTACATAACTTTGTTGGTGCCAGGATATTCAACGCATCTGCGCAAGATCGATGGACGCAATTTGCACCCATAAAGAAGCCCGTTGATTTCATATATTTTTATAACAGTGACGTGTTTGAATTAGATGCCAAAAGCGGTGAAACAAAGCCTCTGAAGGATAAAATATCACCTCCAGCAATCACCTTGAGAGGTTGGAATGGATGGAAAAGTTTAGCGGAGACGATGAAGGCTCTTGGCAGACCTTCTATGAAAGATTTGCAGAGCCTCTATATAGAGGGTGAAGTTTTTTTGCAAAACGCTATCTTGAGAGGGGACGTCGCAATTAAGAGCGATTATAATGGCCGCATAGATCTTAATGAGTCTTCTTTTGCAAGATGGCTTTCAAACACGAGCGGTCAACTTTTCTTGGAAAATGTGAAAGTCGATATAGATAGAAACGGAGGGCTGACCATGAAGTGGCTTCATGAGCCTGCGCCTTCCATTAGTACAACTTATAGCAATGCCGGAGGCGCTAGCAGCTTACATATGGCTATCTATTCTCATGACACAGCTGATGCTGCGTTCATGGGCGGCTTTATGGGCGCAGGCAACAATACTATGTTCCACCCGGCCTTTGCAGGCACAGCTGTTATGCCTCTACTTATGATATAAGGGTAATTATTCAAAACTAATCCTCTTCAAGTGCTCGATCATTTCAGGTGTCTCGCATTTTTGCAAAAACCAAAACAAACCGTCATAAATATCTTTTTTAGAGAGAGTAGGGTGCTTAAATAAAAGGTTGTAACCGCTATATGCTTTCCAAGGAGCTTTTAAATCCAATCGGCCTTCTTTAATCAGTTTGTTTCGAAGCTCAGTTCCAGGTGCAGGAGTTAATATTGAAATAGCTGCACCGGAGAGTTTGCTTTCAATAAAAAACTCGAAGATCTCCTCAAAAGTGGATTTTGTATCATATTCCAGAGCCACCATAAAGGAACCCACAGCATTGATACCTTCTTCGCGTAATTTATTTATTGCGTCTTTGTAACTTTTTACCTGTTTAGCCTTCCAAGGCGCAAGCCACTTTAGATTTTCCTCATTGAGACTCTCCAAGCCAATCGATAATAATCTGCATCCGCTTTCGCGGATCATTTTTAGTAGAGAAGGATGCTCAGCAATGGATATGTCTGTTGCTGCAATCCATCTTACATTTAGGCTCTTGATGACCTCCAACACTTTTTTGCCGTGGCTTACATCTAGGAATACATTGTCGTCCATTATTAAAAGGCTGTAATTGTCTGAGTAGGATGCTATCTGTTCCAACTCCTGTTTTATCTGTTCAATAGTTTTCTTCTGCAGGCGATTGTATCCTGGTTTTTTCCAATCAGAACAGAATTTACATGCCCTCGTGCAACCCAGCGTTGTACTAAAAGCGTACATCTCCTTTTGCATCATATTGAGAAAATACCATTCTCTGGGCACAAGGCTTATGCGAGGAGGGGGTCTTTTCCTAATATCAGCACGACCGCCATCATAAAAGTTTTTTGGTACACCATTTTCAAAATCAAAAAGAAATCTTTGCCAAACATCATCCGCATCTCCGACAACGATTGTATCAGCATGTTTGGCAGCATCTTCTGGACAGAGCGTTGTGTGAATCCCGCCCATGACCACGTAAACGCCTTTTTGCCTGAACTCATCAGCTATTTTATAGGCACGATTTGCGCTTACGGTTATACAGGTGATTGCAGCCAGATCAAACCCTTGATTCGTATCGATGTTGCCGTATTGGTCATCCATATAAACGAGCTCATGATTTTCTGGAGTAAATGCTGCCAGCTGTAGGAGGGAATCGCTGGGAGAATGCGCTTTAACTATAGTACCCCTGGTCTTTATAAAATTATTTATCCTTTCATCTTCTGATTGACGCGAATTGGGGCAAAAAAGACTATAAGGTGCAACCATGGCAATCTTCATGGCAAATTGCTCCATATCATATTAAAATGATTTCTTTGATCACAAATTCAATTATGCTACATTACAAATAATATGTCTAAGGAATACACCCTAATCCATCCGGACATCAGTGCTGGCAAAGGTCGTGCTGGCAAGCTCATAGAAGAGCTGGCCCAGCTTTATCGCAATGGAGAATGCGAAGATGGCTCTGAGATAGCTGCTGTTGTTTCACTGCTTACATCAGAGGATATTCTGTCCAATATCACTTATCAAAGTTTGCAAAGCGGCCCTATTAAGCTTCTGTGCGACCAATTCACAGCCTTTATTACCAAAAATGTAAATCCCCAGGACCAGTTCCTTGTGCGCTTTGCAAAAGAGCAGAGTGTAAATCAAATCCCTCTGTTTGTAGGTGGGCTTGCATCAGCGACGGGCGCACTTTTTGCCGCGCTTTCAGCAGCTGATGTGCAAGGGGGGGAGGTCATCACGACCTCGCTCAACTATGTGGGAGTGCCAAATTCCATTGTGTTGGCAGGGGCTACACCAAGGTTTGTCGATATCGATGCCAAAAGCTTATGTATGGATCCTGAATCGGTAGACAAAGCCATAAACGACAAGACCAAAGCGATTCTCCTTACGCACGTAAACCGTTTTGTGGATATAGAGCCCTTCTATGACATCATAAAAAGGCGCGGGCTTGATATCCCTCTCATTCAAGACGCTTCCCTTGCCATTGGCTCTACGCTTCGCGGCATGCATCCTGGCTTTATCAATATAGGCAAGGGTGGTTCCACTGTGTTTAGCCTGGCTATTTCAAAAATCATCTCTGGCTTGGGCGGTGCTATATTTTGCACAAATGATGGAGGCTTTTTGAACAGGGTGATGAACATAGCATACCAGGGCGCAAGCCTAATCAATCCAGAAGAGCTGGATACACATGGTGCAAACATAAAGATGAACGCCATGAGTGCGGTTATAGCCAAAGAGATGTTAAAGAGGCACGAGCAGATATTTGATCGTCGCCGCAAGCTCAAGATGCTGTACGATGAACTACTTTCCTCTGGTGTTAAGGATGGATCCATCGTGCTGCAGCAAGTTGATGACGAAACTGTCATGACCCATTATCCAATCCTGGTGAAAGACAGGGCGTCTCTAGCAAAAAAACTATATGAGAAATATAATATTATGCTCGGCTTGTGGCATGTGCTTCACATGCAAGGCATCTACGCAGGTTCAAAAGCCGCCCTCCCACTCACCGAATCTATAAAAGAACGCATAACGTTTCTGCCGTTTCACACCAAGATTTCTGATGAGGATGCAAAATATATCTGCAAAGCCGTTTTGGAAGAAACTAAGGAATAAGTCTTTTTATCTTTTTATAATACCCACAGACTTGAGAACTTTATCTGCATCAGCTCCTAGATTTTCCAGAGCTCGCTGTATTGCATCAAGATCTGCCTCTACTGCTTTATCGTCATTGCCAAGCTCTCTAATAAGATCCAAAAGCGGAAGGGCAGCTGACTTTGCAATCCTTTGATAGAACTCGATTGGATACAGATCTATGTTTGCGTCACCGGTCAGAACATCGATTTCTGCAATGCCTGCTGTGCGCGGCATTATGGGCTCGATAATTCCTTGGGCACAGGCTGCGAGCAGATCAAGGTCCACAGACTTTGCCAATCCCATGCGGTGCAGCAAAGATACAAGGGCTTCGAGCTGGGCATTGCCGCCTGCACGACCCATGCCTCTGAGGCTTGCATCCACAGAGCATGCCCCAGCCTTGATGGCAGCAAGCGTGTTGGCAATGGCTAGCCCCAGGTTGTTATGCCCATGAAACCCAATGCCAATTCCGCTCTTTGCCACCAACAAATCTACGATCTCAGAAACCTCTTCAGGCAAGAAATGACCTGCAGTATCCACAACATAGAGCACATCCACGCCCATGTCTGCTGCCTGTTTTGCGGATTCCAGGATCACTGATTTGGGCCTGCGGGTACAGCGCATGAGCTGCACGAATATCATGAGATCAGGTCTCTTTTTCCGCGCATACTTGATATTTGCCTCAATTGTGCGGGGATTATCGCAGTTGGCAGCAAACCTTATAAAATCGACATCATCGATTATGGTATCTATATCCCTTTCAAACGTAACAGGGGGTCCGCCGGCTATTACACCAATCTTACTATGTTTTGCTTCCTTTTTGGCAGCCAGCACATATTCGGCATCGCTCGCTTTAGCTAAAAGCCCAAGATTTTCACCAGCTCCAAGTCCACATCCGTGGCTAACTTCGATAAAATCTATACCTGCTTCATCCAGGGCAGAAGCTACGTCAGACACTTGTTCGGGCGTATACTGATAGTTTATCGCATAACTGCCGTCACGAATGGTTACGTCCAGAATCGAGATGTCCTTGTTAGAACTCATGTTCCTCCCTATTGCGAGACCGCTGGCTGTCATTGCGAGTCACGAAGTGACGAAGCAATCTCCGAAATTCAGGAGATTGCTTCGCTTTGCTCGCAATGACAAATTACCCTATTTTTCAGCCAAATGCGAGTAGTTTACGAAAGTGGAAGGTCGTGCAAGTGCAGTAACGGCTGTTATCTCCGCCTATCTCCTATAACCCATTAAGAAACAAAACAATTCCTTTGACAAACGTACCTGCAATATCTATGGTCGCCAACCTCAAAAGGGATCCTAGGGGATCCTTCGACTTCGCTCAGGATGAGGGGTCAAAATACTCTGACCCCTCAATTTTAAAGGGAAAAGGAGGAAGTACCAATATGTGTGCAGTCCATATCGAACCCACCCAAAAGCAGAAAAATAGCGAGTTTGCTAGGCTTTTTGATGAGAGTACAAAGAAGATCACTCTAAAGGAAGGCCAGATAGTAAAAGGCAAAGTGGTCCGTATCACTAAAGACTATGTAATCGTGGATATAGGCTTCAAATCTGAAGGCCAAGTTCCTATCGAAGAATTCAAAAACCCTCGCAATGAACTCACAACAAAGGAGGGCGATGAGATTGATGTGATCCTTGAAAAGGTTGAGGATGAAAACGGCATGATGGTTCTGTCTAAAGAGCGCGCTGATACCATGCGCACTTGGGATATCCTTTCAGAGGTCGTTGAAAAGGACGGCGAGATAGAGGGCACAGTTGTAACAAAGGTAAAGGGCGGTCTTTCTGTAGATATCGGAGTCAGGGCGTTTTTGCCAGGCTCGCAGGTGGATCTAAGACCTGTTAGAAACCTAGATAAGTATGTGGGAAATACATACAAGTTTAAGATCATAAAACTCAACAAACGCCGCGGAAATGTGGTTCTTTCGCGTAAAGTTGTGCTTGAAAAAGAACGTGAGTCCATGCGCGATGCCACAGTTGCAAACCTAGCTGAAGGGCAGGTATTTGATGGCATCGTAAAGAATGTCACCGAATACGGCGTGTTTGTGGATTTGGGCGGCATCGATGGCCTGCTTCATGTTACTGACATGACTTGGGGCCGCATTGGCCATCCTTCCGAAATGTTTTCTGTAGGCGACGAGATCCGTGTAGCAGTTCTCAAGTTTGACCCAGACTCACAGAAAGTGAGCCTGGGACTTAAACAACTGCAGCAAGATCCTTGGGTAAATGTTGAAAAAACCTATCCTGTGGGTTCGCGCATTACAGGAAAGATCGTAAGCCTTACCGACTATGGCGCGTTTGTAGCGCTGGAAGACGGCGTAGAAGGTCTCATTCATATATCTGAAATGAGCTGGACAAAGAAGATAAAGCATCCTTCAAAGCTTTTGAGCGTGGGCGAGCAGGTGGATGCCATCGTGTTGGACGTAGATACACCTGCCAAGCGCATTTCCCTGGGTCTTAAGCAGATTGAGCCTAATCCATGGGAAAGCATTGAAGAGAATTACCCGATCGGCAGCAAGGTAAAAGGTCCTATCCGCAATATCGCTGATTTTGGGGTTTTCGTAGAAGTTCACTCTGATATCGACGGTCTTGTTCACATATCCGATATTGCTTGGGTGCAAAACTTTGGCCATCCTTCAGATCTCTTTAAGAAGGGCGACGAGGTCGAGGCTGTAGTGTTGCACGTTGATCCGCAGAATGAACGCTTCTCCTTAGGACTTAAGCAGCTTGAAGATGATCCATGGGAAAAAATAAATGCTTCATACAATGAAGGGTGGACTGGCAAGGGCAAGGTAGTTGCAAAAAGAAGCGTTGGCGCCATCGTGCAGTTGGAAGAAGGCGTCGAAGGCGTGATTTTAGAGGATGAAGGCGGCAAGGAGCTAAGCGAAGGCGATGAGATCAATGTGACGGTTAAGCAGGCTAATACTCGCGAGCGGCGTTTTATCCTCGGCATATCAAAGGAGTAGTATGTCATTGCGAGGAGCGGAGTGACGAAGCAATCTCCTGAAATTTCATTATGAAACATACGTGGCTATACATACTGCTCATTGCATTCGTAATTTTAGGGCTTGCCTTTATGTTTGGCGTTGTCTCCTATGTCATGTCTACAGGTGAAGAACACTCCTCGTTTTCCTTTCTTAAGGGCGGCAGGATCGGTGTGGTAAAAGTCGAAGGCGCCATACTCTCCTCAGATGAGGCCATCGAAGATATCGAGAACGTCAGGAAAGATGGCTCAGTTGCAAGCGTAGTACTTCGCATAGAATCCCCAGGCGGTTCTGTAGGCGCATCGCAAGAGATCCTAGAGGCTGTGAAGATGTTGGCAGAGGAAAAGCCGGTAGTTGCCTCTATGGGCTCTGTGGCAGCCAGCGGTGGTTATTACGTTGCTCTGGGTGCCAAGCAGATTCTTGCCAATCCCGGAACCATAACCGGCTCGATCGGCGTAAGAATGGAGCACATTAACGTCGGCGGACTTCTCAACTGGGCAAAAATTGGCCACGAAACCTTAAAGAGCGGTAAATTTAAAGATCTTGGTTCATTTGATCGACCCCTTTCGCCTTCTGATCGCGAACTCTTAGAGGGCGTGCTTGCAAACATGCACCAGCAATTCAAAGATGCAGTAGCCCAGGCCAGAAATCTTGACATGAAAGATGTAGATGAGCTGGCTGATGGACGCATCTATACCGGGCAAGAGGCTATTAATCTTGGACTAGTAGATAGAATAGGCGGTTTTGCAGAGGCCATAAAGCTTGCAGCAGAACTTGGGGGTATTAAAGGTGAGCCAAAGCTCTATTATCCCCGAAAGACCAAGATGTGGTTCATGCGTTTGGTTGAGGAAGCAAAATCTACAGTCGAAGATCTAACACGAGTTTCAGTGGAATATTGGCAGCCAATGATGGCACTTAGGAAAGGAGGACAGCCTTGAATAAGAGTGATTTGATCGAAATGCTTGCCAAGCGGCTTCCAAACCTTGCGAGCAGGGATGTGGAAGTCATAGTCAACACGGTCTTTGAGAGTATGACCGATGCCCTTGGTAAAAATGAGCGAATCGAAATTCGCGGTTTTGGCAGCTTTGAAGTGCGCGTTCGCAAGCCTAGATTAGGCCGTAACCCTAAGACCGGCATGGCTGTTGACGTGGGCGAGCGCATGGTTCCCTTCTTCAAAGTCGGGAAAGAATTGCGCGAGCGCGTCAACAGGAGCGAATGATGGAGCATCTGTGGGCGCCCTGGCGCATGAAGTTCATCGAAGAGCTTCGCTTAAAGGGCACAGGCTGCTTATTCTGTGAACTCGCTTTAGAGGGTGATGATGGAAAGCGGCTGATCCTACACCGCGGCAAGTTGTGTTATGCAGTAATGAATCGGTTTCCCTATAACAACGGCCATCTGATGATCGTGCCCTACAAGCATACTGGTTCTCTTGCAGAGCTCAGTGATGAAGAGAATGCAGAGATGATGAGGATTTGCTCTGAGTCCGTAAGAATTATGCAAAAGGCGTTGGAGGCCGAAGGTTTTAACTGCGGGTTTAAT
Source organism: Pseudomonadota bacterium (assembly GCA_043822785.1). GTDB lineage: Bacteria > UBA10199 > UBA10199 > 2-02-FULL-44-16 > JAAZCA01 > JBDRBN01. The sequence goes on along the minus strand of JBDRBN010000129.1, from coordinate 910 downwards.
ATAGGGGCAGTGGCCGGCGCCGGCATCAAAGAGCACATACACCTTCATGTTGTGCCACGCTGGTGCGGTGATGCAAATTTTTTGCCGATCATAGGCGATACGCGCTCAATGCCGGAGTATCTTGAAGATACGTATAATAGGCTGATAGGGGAATTTAAGAAAATAGAGTAGTTAGTATTGTCATTGCGAGGAGACGAAGTCGACGAAGCAATCCCAGCAATAAGAGGTTTGACGGAGATTGCTTCGCTTCGCTCGCAATGACAGCTCAACAGAAATTTCAGATAGTGAGCCAGAGGCAATCATGAAAAAACTGATATTCGCATGTGTTATGGCGTTTTTGTTTTTCGTGCTTCTCAATTTTATCTATTGTAATTTAGATAGCACAGTATTTGGATATAGGATCGTATTTAAGTTCAACATTCCCTATATGATGGCTCTTAAATCAGTTCCTCTTCCAATGGGTTTTGTGCTGCTCATGGCGTTTTCTGCAGGCATGGTCGCAATAGCTCTTCTCGAAGCCCTTCCTTCTTTCTTTAAGACCCTTGAGATCCGTTCAAAGAACAAAAAGATACGCCAACTCGAACGAGAGCTCATGGTGGTGAGACAGCTCTCGGATAGGTCGGATTTGCCAAAGGAAGAAAAGAAGGAAGACTGATTAAATTCCAAACTCCAAATACCAAATAAACTCCAAATTCCAATGACCGAATAACCAAAACATACGGTTTTTGTTTGGAATTTGGAGTTTGGAATTTATTTGGAGTTTGGTGCCTGCACTGTTGTTGCGTTAGAACTGCATGTTTTTCATGGATGTCATTGCGAGCAAAGCGAAGCAATCCCCTTATAACCTGTGTTTGCGGGAGATTGCTTCGTCGCTAAACGCTCCTCGCAATGACACCTAGACATGAGAAAA
>JBDRBN010000128.1:0-3264 GCA_043822785.1 Pseudomonadota bacterium | reverse complement strand
AATATGAGTACATTAAAATTTCCCAGAAATACTCAGTCAATAATCATACCAGTTCGTATCAAAGGCCCTCAAAAAGAGCGATATGCACGAATGATTTTAGATACTGGGGCGACCTATACTATGATATGCCCAGAGATCTTGATAGAGACCGGATATGATTTGACCCAACCGAAACGTAAAGAAGCCATCACTACTGCGAGCAGCATTGAATATACTCCATTTTATGTAGTACTACAGATAGAAGCTGTTGGAAAAATAATGGATAACATTGAAGTTGCTTCTCACACTCTCCCACCCAGGGTTCCCGCCGACGGCCTCCTTGGTCTTAATTTTCTGAGAAAATACAAATTCATTATGCATGTTAATGAAGGTTATTTAGAACTGATTTAGAGATTCAAAAAGGTGTCGGACCCTTTTAAAGCTGTAACCCACGGTTTTATAAGCGATAAAAAGTGTCGGACACCTTTTGAGGGTTGCAAGGGGATTGCTTAAAAGGTGTCGGACCCTTTTATGGCCGTAACCCGTGGTTTTATAAGCTATAAAAAGTGTCGGACACTTTTTGGAGGCTAACTACCACTACCCGGCTCTACCTACCACTAACTGTCTGACATTTTCTGGTAGTTTTGTAAAAATTATTATGGACATTGTTCCGATATAGCGTTACTAATCGGGAGTGACTTCCAAGAATATATTCATCAAGCGATCATTGGTAATGCCCCTATCAAAGGGGCAATCTGCCTTTCTTTGGGGAGCTCGCAGGACCGGCAAGACAACTCTTTTGGCGCAACGATTTCCCAAAAGCATACGCTACGATCTTTTGGAGTCCGATACGTTCTTTCGACTTTCAAAGGAGCCATACCTACTTCGTCAGGAGCTCTCTGCGCTGGCTGATGAGAAGAAAATACACGGGCCCATCATCATAGATGAAGTCCAAAAAGTGCCAACGCTCCTAGATGAAGTGCATGGGCTTATTGAAAGTAAAAAGATCGGGTTCATCCTTTGCGGCTCTAGCGCGCGCAAGCTCAAGCGCTCGCACGCAAACATGCTAGGAGGAAGGGCATGGCGATTTGTGTTGTATCCGTTCACCACACAGGAGCTTGGTAAGGACTTTAATCTCATGCAAGCGCTGAATCGTGGGCTCATCCCCTCGCATTATCTCGATGATCAGTATCGACTATCAATCAAGGCGTATATAAACGATTATCTCAAAGAGGAGATCCAATATGAAGGTTTAGTGAGGAATTTGCCTGCGTTCGCCAGATTTCTCGACACGGTTCCGTTCTCCAACGGAGAGCTAGTCAATTACTCTAACATCGCGCAGGAATGTGGCGTGGATTCCAAGACCGTTGCTGAATATTACCGAATCCTCGTAGATACCCTGCTTGGGCAATTCATCGAGCCGTTCCGTAAAAGGCGTAAGCGGCAGACGATCACCGCCACACCTAAGTTCTATCTCTTTGATGTGGGCATAGCCAGTGGACTTGCTAAGAGAGAGTTGGGCATAAACAGAGGGCCGGAGTTTGGTAGGGCGTTTGAGCATCTTGTGTTCATGGAGCTTATGGCGCACAGCTCTTATTCACAAAAAGATTACGACGTAAGTTTCTGGAGGACCAAAGATGGCCTTGAGGTTGATTTTGTGATCGGCAGAGGAGAAATAGCCATTGAGGTCAAAGGTGCGCCGCGCCTAAGGTCGGAAGATTTCAAAGGCATTGCGGCGTTCAAGGAGGAGTTTAAGCCCAAGCGCGCGATCATTGTTTCGCAGGAGCCAGCGCATCGAAAACTTGATTCCGACATTGAGATCATCCCCTGGGGAAAATTCTTTAATATGCTTTGGTCCGACGAAATCATCTGACCCCCAAAAGGTGTCGGACCCTTTTAAGGCTGTAACCTATTGTTTTATATGTGATAAAAGGTGTCGGACACCTTTTGGGGGTTGCAAGGGGATTGCTTCGTCACTGCACCATGCACCCAATGGGTGTATGGCTCCGTTCCTCGCAATGACAGCACAGTCGGAATACCAGTAAGAAGCTGATTGTTACTGGTAGGCGATCATATCAATCCTGCCTGGCACCAAGTTGTGCACCAAGTTGTGGCACCAAGTTGCCAAGTTCTTATTGGTGTCAGATCCGCATTGATATCGAGCGAGTACTTTGTTACATAAATTAAGATGACATCGAAAGATATCGCAAAGGTCGTGAAGTACTGGCGGGATGCATCCACTCATGATCTTGAAACAGCGAAGTCGCTCTTCCGAACCGGCAAATATGACTATTGCCTCTTCCTTTGTCATCTCTCTCTTGAAAAGCTGCTCAAGGCGTTGGTAACAAGTGCGATAAAGGATCATCCACCTTTCACGCATAATTTGCTCTACCTGGCCGGCAAGGCGAATTTGGAACTTAGCAAATCACAGATTGGATTGCTGGACCACATTAACAAGTTTAACATGGAGGCGCGCTATCCTGAAGACCTGCGCGCTTTCTACAAAAAAGCCAATCGGGCATATGCCAGAGAGTATTTGGACATCACAAAGGATTTTTGGAAATGGCTCCGAAAGAAATTAGAGGCGTGATTCAAAAATTTAAACGGGCACTGCAAGACGCTGATTTTCCATCGCTGCGTGCGGTGCTCTTTGGATCTTATGCACGCAATGAGGCACGTCCAGATAGCGACATCGATATTTGTCTAATCTCCACTGCCTTCAAGCAACATAGAGAACAATACCGAAAAAAAGCTGTTATCATCGCCTTTGAGATCGATCCTCGCATTCAGGTTGTCCTGGTCGATCCTCACGAGCTGAAAACAAACAAGCTTTCTCCTCTCTGGAGCCACATCCGCAAAGAATCTATTGCAGCATAAAAAGCGTTATAAAAGGTGTCGGACCCTTTTAGGGCTGTAACTTATTGTTTTATAAGAGATAAAAAGTGTCGGACACCTTTTTTTAAGGGTTGCAAGGGGATTGCTTCGTCGCCCCCCCAAAGATCGTTGGGGGGCTTCTCGCAATGACAAAATTGGAACAATCCTTCCGAATTAGGGCCTGACAGTTTCTGGTAGGCGACCATACCAATAACAACCGGCTTCCTATTGGTATCTGTGAAATGCATAAATTGACATCACTAGTTATCGCTAGTAACATTTATTATGTATGAAGATAGAAAATATTGAAAAAATTAGATCAAGATTTGATCATGAATGGTTGCTAATCGCTATTGATGAGGTCGATAAAGAGACAAGTGTACCTTTACGCGGCCGCCTTTTATTTCATAG
>JBDRBN010000127.1:0-5509 GCA_043822785.1 Pseudomonadota bacterium | reverse complement strand
TTTTTCTCATGTCTAGGTGTCATTGCGAGGAGCGTTTAGCGACGAAGCAATCTCCCGCAAACACAGGTTATAAGGGGATTGCTTCGCTTTGCTCGCAATGACATCCATGAAAAACAAGCAGTTCTAACGCGACAGCAGTGGAAATTTGATATTGGAAATTAGAAATTGGATTATTCCCTACCACCTCTTTATCCCATATATCTCCCCGTACTTTTCCCTAAGGTAGTTCAGGAAATATTCAGGATCCAGCGCCTTGCCTGTTGCGCGCTTAATTAGCTGCGATGGATGATAGCGCCTTCCATGGCGATGCACGTTCTTGTGAAGCCAAGAAAGGATTGAAGAAAAATCTCCCTTAGCAATCTTTGCATCCACGCCTTTTAGATTTTTCCTCAGCGTATGCCATAGCTGCGCTGCATAGAGATTTCCCAAAGAATATGTGGGAAAATATCCTATCATTCCTTGCGCCCAGTGCGTGTCCTGCAATACGCCCTCAGCATCGTTCTTAGGCACGATGCCCAGCAAGCGCTTCATGTTTTTATTCCATAATGACGGCAGATCTTTTACCTGGATGTCTCCGTTGATAAGGCTTTTTTCCAGTTCATAGCGCAGAACTATATGCATATTGTAAGTCACCTCGTCCGCCTCCACACGTATTGGCGTGGCGCTCACCCGATTGATGGCGCGATAAAAGTCATCTCTTGTGACACCACAAAGCTGGTCAGGAAAAAGTTTTTTGAGACGAGGAAAGATATAACTGACAAAGGGTTTTCCCCGGCCTATGAAGTTTTCCCACATCCTGGATTGCGATTCGTGTATGCCCAGCGAGACGGATTCACATAGGGGCGTGCCATACTTCATTTCGTCAAGCCCTTGCTCATAAAGAGCATGTCCCGACTCGTGCATCACGCCATAAAGGGCCTGGGGGAGCCACCTTTCATCGTACCTGGTAGTTATACGAACATCTGTTGGCGCCAGTCCGCAACAGAACGGATGAACTGAACGATCCAACCTCGATGCATTTGCATCAACTCCAATGGCCTTGCTAACCTCACAACAGATAAGCTCTTGCCCCTCCTCCTCATATCGACGACGTGTCAAAAAGTTCGTATTTGGAGTTTTCTTTGAATTCTTTATGGCCGCCACGATGGGCACAAGCCCCTGGCTAAGCCCTTTTATGATGGGATCGAGCTCTGCTACAGTCATGTCTGGTTCATAATTATCGAGCAGCGCATCATAGGGCACATGTTTATATCCAAGCGCTTTGGCCTCTTTGCGCTTTAAGGCCACGACCTTTTTGAGCCAGGGTGCAAAAATTTTGAAGTTGGATTGTTCTCTGGCCTTTATCCAAGCATGTTGCGCAAGCGCAGTAACCCGCGCGAGTTCCCGTACGAGATCAGCCGGAAGTTTTGTTGCTTTCTCATAGTCGCGCAGCCATTCGCGCACGCACACGCGCTTGTCAGCTGAAAGGGATGCTTTATTCCTCTTAAGCGCCCGCAACATGCGTCCGAGCTTAGGATCCACTAGCTTTTCATGGATGACGTGAGCCAAAGCAGCTATCTGTTCAGCACGCGCCCCAACAGCTTTAGAAGGCATCGTGGTCTCCTGATCCCATGATGCCAACCCGGCAGCAGCAGATATGGCGGTGATGTCTTTAAACCTGCGTAAACATTCTTTGTAGGTTTTTTTCATGATACAAGCCCCTCAGTTGTTTTGAATGTTTGGAATAAATAGTGATTGGTACTTCAAAATGCAAGAAAAGTGATCTTAAATGTCATTGCGAGCCCGCGACAGCGGGCGTGGCAATCTCCATAAATTTAGGGGATTGCTTCGTCGTCCCCCAAAGATCGTTGGGGGACTTCTCGCAATGACATTCTAATCTCGCCGGTCTCGCAGTGGTTTGCTTGCATTTTTTTCTGAATCCAGTACTAAAGCCTGACCATGACAGAGAGACCCATTCGCAAAATCGTATTTATCGAGCCAAAATCGCCTGGCAGCCATATCTACTCCAAGTGGGGGCTGCCCAGGTTAGGTATCCTTATGCTCGGCGCTATCCTCAAAAAAGCCGGCTACGAGGTAAAAGTATTCCTCGAAGAGATTAAGGGCATCGACTTTGACGACGTCTTCGATGCTGATCTGGTTGGAATATCGTCTATCACATCAACTGCACCGCGCGCCTATGAGATGGCAAATCTCATTCGCAAGGCGGGCATTCCGGTTTTCATGGGCGGACCTCACGTATCATTTTTAGCGGAGGAGGCCCTTGAGCACTGCGACTTTGTGATGTGCGGTGAGGCTGAAGATGTAATCATTGCCTTTGTAAAAGCTCTCGAATCAGGAAAAGGTTTTGATGATATCTGCGGCCTTGCCTACAAGATTGAAAACAAAATTCACAAAAACAAAATCGCGCCGCATAACTGCGACCTCGACCGCTACCCATTTCCCGATTTCAGCCTCATAAGCGGAAGCAAGAAGTTTAAAGGCGATCTGTCCATCACGCCGATTATGACCTCTCGTGGCTGCCCGTTCGGCTGCAACTTCTGCTCTGTCACAGCCATGTTCGGCAGGCGCTACCGTTTTCGATCTGTCGAAAACGTGATGGCCGAGCTTAGACAAAAAAAACCTGAGTGGGTATTCTTTTATGATGACAACTTCGCAGCCAATCCCAAACATACCAAAGAGCTCTTGCAGCAGATGATCGATGAACACATCACCCCTAAGTGGAGTGCGCAGGTGCGCATCGACGTGGCAAAAGACCTTGAACTGCTCAGGCTCATGAAGCGGGCAGGATGCACCTATGTATATATAGGCCTTGAATCGATTAATCGCAAAACATTGGAAGAACTTAACAAGGGACAAACGCCAGAGGATATTGAAAAAGCGATTAAGATCATCCACTCCTTTGGAATCAATATCCACGGCATGTTCATATTTGGAGCGGATAACGACGACCCAAAGACTATCCGCGCCACAGTCAAGTTTGCAAAGAAAAACGAAATCGCATCAGTGCAATTCATGATACTCACGCCATTGCCTGGTACGCACGTGTTTAAGATGATGGCAGAGGAAGGGCGACTTTTGTCACGCGACTGGGGTTATTATGACGCACATCATGTAGTCTTTGAGCCAAAGGGGATGAGCGTTCTGCAGCTGCAGAAGCTCACGTTTAAGGCCATGATGAAATTTTATTCATTCCCCCAGATCCTCTCAAGGCTCAACCGGTTTGATATCTGGACCATGATCATCCGCGCACATGGCTGGCGCATGACGCGAAAGAGCCGTGCCAACATGCGCGGATTTGTAAAACAGTTGAAGGAGCTCTATCGCCAGGCTGGCTGTGGCATAAACTCTGCTCGTCATGGCATACAGCTGCAGGCAAGGCGAACCTCAGACGACATCAAGGAGATGATGGGGCGTATAAATATCGAGCGGATCAGGAAAATAAAGGAAGAACGGGTAAAGCAATGGCGTGCAACTAAAATTTTAGACCGTGATGTTTCTTCACGTTGAAGGCCTTCCATTTTAGGAGCGGGTGTCGCCGGATACGATGTTGCAATGCAGCATCTGATGTCAGAATCTGTGGAGCGATTTCGCCCTTATCGAGAAGAAGATCCAAAAACTCCCTCTCCTGGTTTGTGAAGGGCAGCATTGTAGACAAAAGTTGTCTGCTCTCCTCTACAAGCTTTCTCCCATATTCAGCGAGCGCTCCTTTTTCGCAAATAGCATCGGCGCGTAGTGTTGGAAGAAGTTCTCTCTTGAGCTCCAAAGCATCGAAAAAAACATCTTCAATTGAGATCGTTCGCCAATCTTTACGATTCATGGCACCATAGGCAACAAAGGTAGCTCGAAGTCGATTCGCGTCCAGTTCTTTGTTATGAAGTAGGAGATGGCAATCGAATAGATCCCGCGCTGCTCGCCTGGAGAATAGCGCTGCCAGCTTACCGGCTGCCAATTCGTGGACATCCAACACTTGTATATCGGTGGCCTGCCATATGCCGACGGAATTCGAATCCATAGTCGTGGGTGGCCATAGCGGAACACGGAACATGAAGTTGATATCAGCTTCAAGGTTTCCGCCCTGGCCAAAGGCACTCTGATAGCGCAGCGACCATTTACCACCTGCATGATCCTGGGGTACGCGCTTGACTGTAAATCCTTCTCGCTCAAATACTGCTTTGACCGCCTGCTCAACTTTAGGCCGTTCTTCGAGCATTGATTCCCTATCCTCTGCACCAAGGTAATTCAGGTCGATATCCACGGACAATCTGGGAACATCGAAGACGAATAGGTTCAGTGCAGTCCCACCTTTAAGAACGAGCTTTCCTTTCAGAAACGGATGTTTTCGCAAAACTTCTAAAATGACTAAGAGATGCGCAACTTTCTCAAGCATATCCGGCCTGAAACCGGTTGCCTCTGCCTCAGCAGAAAGCTTTTCAAATGAGATGTTCATGGCACTTGCTCCCATGAGCGATCAAAGACTTCACGCGGCACGACAAGGTTCCATTTTGAAACAAAACAATTGTTTTCTCGATGTCCTTTTTCGAGGTAATGCGGATTGCGAGGTCGAAAATCGTGTAGAAGCTTCAGATGCTTATCATCCACCATCAAAGCCTCACGGTGTTGCTCCAGAAAGAAACCTACTTTGGCGGACGTCGTTGCATTTTCCAAAAGAAGGACATATTCGACTACACAATCGAGATCAAAAAACTCTATGGATTCAAGTGAACGCCAGATCTCTTCCCAACTTCCACAAAGATCCGGACGATCCAAGACATCGACGAGCGTTCTCTCCAAGCCGGTTACCAAGATTTCGATTCCCTGACGCTCGATTTTTATAACACCGTAGGTCTCTTTTTTTTTCATACGCAGTGAGCAAGGCATCAAGACACGTTGAAACTCGAAGGCGCGAAAACTCAGTGGCAAGACTTGATGCGAAGAAAGAAATGTAAATCGATTGAAAGCTGAATAAGCCCTGCCATGTAATTCCAGAGCTGTGTGATATGCCAGGATGGCATCTGGTGTAATCTTTCCAGCCAACAGGAAGGGATCAACAGGACTCATCTCAGGTGATGCGCCGGTCGATACAACAGCATAGAGTCTGCGACGAATTGGGATGATACGACCATTATTTCGATAGTACTTGAGAAGCGCATCGCGCGTCTGACGATTGAACTTGCCACGTTGCATGAGGAACTTATCAAGTTCATCCAATGTAAAAACTGGGTGCAATGTGAAAAATTCATGTAGTTTCATATAAATGCATTACTTGAATATATTATGTAATGAGGGTAATAATATTACCCATAACGCAAATAAATATCAAGTAATAATATCATATATTTGATATTATTACTCAATATGGGTAATTTAATTACCCATATTACAATATATTATCAAGTTGTATGAAATGTAAAAATGACATCCCTTGCTTTTTGCCAAGTTTTGCTGCAAGGGATTTTTCCACTTATGTGTAAAAACCTCTCATCCTTATTTGTTTTAGTTTGTGTGCTCC
>JBDRBN010000126.1:0-4582 GCA_043822785.1 Pseudomonadota bacterium | reverse complement strand
CTCATGTCTAGGTGTCATTGCGAGGAGCGTTTAGCGACGAAGCAATCTCCCGCAAACAGAGGTTATAAGGGGATTGCTTCGCTTTGCTCGCAATGACATCCATAAAAAACAAGCAGTTCTAACGCGACAGCAGTGGAAATTAGAAATTGGATATCCCAAATCAGCCAACGAGGTTGGGTGGGGTTAGTTGGTTTTATGGGGTTAGCCAAGCGTTTTAGCATTATGTTTTTTTGGATTTTTTAATTCCCAGTCTTTCAATGTGCCTAAAGTCAAACAATTTGCATCTCTTAACCATTCAATAGGTTTTTTAGAACGTATCTCATTCTTTATCTCGTCTTCTTTGAATATCTCATCAAAAACAATTAGTGCATCTTGAAACCATTCCACTGTATTTTTAAGATAGCATCTTTCAAATAGATCACGATCAGAAATAGTAGCGAACACTAACCACACTTCCCTTGAATTATGCTCATAACCGCTCAACTGTAAAGCTGCTTCAGCTATCCTTATAAATAAATAATTTACAATCTCGTGTTCGTCTCTATACATTACTTCATCATTTTCTTTCTTCTTAATTTGTTTATTTATATGATTTTGAACTTCCGGTGGTATGCCAATATACTTTATTTCAACATTTAACTCTGTATCCTCTTTCCTACATATTATATCTGGTTTAACTGCATTTTCGCATTTCCAGGCTTCAAGATCAATTATATCATATCCATTGTTTTTCAAATATTGAGCAACGACTAGTTCAGACAAAGCTGACATAACGTTTGAACTTGATTTTCGTATTTCCTTTTCATTGCCGCCTGAGACTTTCCCTAACCAGTCTTCTTTCAATTTTCCCTTAAAATCGTTTGTCCCACGTTCATCGATTTAAAACTCTTCAAGAAGTTGATCCAAGAGATGCAAATGTCCTTCAACAAATGCATTAAAAACTATTGAACAATAGCATGAATTATTTTCTCCATATAATATTTTTGTATTAATGTCTTTTGGGCACATTAATTTTGCAACAAGTGATTGATTTCTCTGTTTTATAAATTCTTGAATATGCTCTTCACACATATTTCTCTCCAAATATTTCACAACTTCTTAACTGAATAACATTTCTTCGCCCTTTTGTTTTCAGAATAACATGTAGTTAATCTGAGACATATAGTATCGGCATGCGAAGGTCAAAAACGTATTGCTGGACCAAGTTAGCGATAAGCACCTTACTCAATTACTTGCCAGCGTTGGTTTCGGTTCATCGGGGCCCTGCACCGTACGGTACAGGGCGGGGTCGACAGTAAGGTTTTACTCACGACAGAGGCACATGTTGCGAACGGGATGTTGGGGATTGTTCTTTAATTAGCTGGGAGGGTTGATTTAGGTTCATCGCCGGGAGGCGGCAGGGTCCCCATCGCGGCGAGCTGGATGTGGAGACGCCAGCAGAACTGCGTAAGTCACAACAAAGACTTAGGCCGAGCAATCAAGCGGGCGAAGGCCTAAGTCTTTATTGGTGACACGCAGTTTGAGTGGCGTGGGTCCGCAGCCAGCGAGACCGCGAAAGGGGAGCCGCCGAAGGCGCTAGAACCAAAATCAATCCTCACAGCTAATCACTAGAGAAATATCTCTAACATCCCGTTCATAGCAAGTTTGGAGGAGTTTCACCCCCTCCTTTACCCTCCCCCTACCTACCGGCAGGCAGGCCATCAAGGGGGAGGGGATATTGGATCACGGGGATTGCTTCGGAGCTAGCGCTTCTCCCGCCACTGTGAATTTATTTTAGCAACATTTTTTGGCAAATTGCGATAACAGATAATATGAAATTAGAAGTACCATGGAGGGTTAAGAAGTGAGCACTTTTTGGAACAATACGATTAACAACATCGGAAGGCTTGCACATCTTAGTGTTGAAGCAGACATGGGGACCACAGCGCCTGACAAGGATTTACTAACAACCGATTTCTTCAATCGACCAAATCGCAGGAGTATGGGTTTTGAAATCAAACTTTTCGCAGACGTCGATCACTTTGATAACTTAGTGGAATTAAGAAGAATAGCTGCACAATATGACACGCTTGTGGCCAGTGATTATGATTTCTTCGTCTTCCGTCATATAATCACTGCTTTGCAGAAGATGTCGGAAGATCGAGATTGCACTTATCCTATGATCCTGGAGAGTGCAGAACTAATGTGCAGTGGATACGGATTCCTTCCTATTGTTTGGCGAACTGCTATCCTTCTCAGCGCTTATCGCAAACGCCTTAAAAATGAACCCGGTAAATTGAGCGAGATTGATCTGATAATAGACACTATTTTTCATTGTACACAAACACAGATGTCCTGGTTTTTCGATGTCCTCAAGAAACAAGTTCGCCCTCTCTCAGCTGAAGAGGAAACCAGTATCCAAGGTAGTTTCTTTGACGAGTTTGATAGAGCCATCACATGCCCTGAAGGAAAAGAGACTCCCATACACATTGAACTTGGAGGCGGCGGAGTCCCCTATGGATTACGGCTGGCAGAAGAGATGCCAAGAGCACGCGTTATCTCTATTGACCCAATGCCAAAGCAACTGGCTCCTCCTCTTCTGCGCACGGTTCAAAGATATGTAAACCATTTCCAGCAAGATAATTACCGAAAATATCATCTGATGAACAAAGGTGAAATTGAAAAACCGGCCAACTTCGTTGAGTTAGCCGGATATGCCGAATGGATGGCCTTGGCGCTTGCCAAGAAGCCAGTAGCCGATAGTCTTGCAATTGTCTCCCCCAATCCAAATATTTTGCCATCTATGCTGCTCTCTGCATGTCTTGCTGTCAAACCAGGGGGTAAAATCTTGGTATGCATGCTGCCACATGATCGAATTCCAAATGCGATGTTATCAGTTTCCGGTTTGACGATAGAAGACAAGGTCGAACTAAAGCCTGGCAACAAAAGCAGGCCGCTTTCTCCAATGGCTGATTTGAACTCACGGGTTTTACCCATGTTTGCAACTGTATTTGGTGTCAATAACGCGCTCTGTGCATCGACGATGTTAGCAATGCCACCAGTCGCTGTGGTTTAAGGTGAGATTAGAAAAAGAAAAGGCCCTGCGATTTCTCGCAGGGCCTCATATTTTCAACCCTCCTTGCTCTATTTGCCTTTACGGTCTACATCGCACAAAGCAAGAGACAACTATTTTTTGATTTATTCTTCTTCACATGGCAGACACTCGCCAGTTTCATCAGTACCACATGCACATTCCTCATCAACATCTTCAGCAAAGGATTTGGGAATGGCAACCGCAGTCAGTATGGCGATAGCCAGAACAAGCATTAGAATCTTTTTCATATTTTCACCTCCTTTCGTCGGAATTGGCGCAATATAGCCATTTGCGCTAAATGCGTCTACAGAAAAAATAAGGCATAAATTGATAAAAAGAAAAGGCCCTGCGATCTCTCGCAGGGCCTTTTGGTAGAAATAAAAATACCCTGTAATAATTTCACAGGGTATTCATGGGATCCTTCGTTCACCTACGGTGAACTCAGGATAAGTGGTTGTTAGCGAATCCAAACAAAGTGAAGGTGAGCTTAGCGGTTCTTAGGCCCGCCAAAGCATTAGTGGCAGGCCATTCTGGGCAGGTCGGCGCTGCTACATGTACCAAGGGGAAGTTAAGCTCCTCAGCGCCATCGGATCTAACTCTTTTTGTCGGTGAGGAGAAAACATCATCCAGATTAAACTTGGAACCCCCAAAAAGAAACCCCCATAGATTTCTCCATGGGGGTTCCAAATTTAATCTGGCGACGTCCTACTCTTCCACCGACACAAAGCGGCAGTACCATCGGCGCTGAGGAGCTTAACTTCCGAGTTCGGAATGGATTCGGGTGGAACCTCCTCGCTATAATCACCAGAAACGTTGAATTTTGTTAGTTCAACGACGAGCCGCGCTCAACGTTGAACTTAGAAAATTCAACGTCCTGAGCGAGCCTGGAAGGCGAGTCGAAGGACCCCATGGTCTCCACGGGATTCTTCGCTTCGCTCAGAATGACAACCTTTCAAAGAGCGAACGAAGTGAGTCGAAGGATCTCCTCAATTTCAGGAGATTGCTTCGCCCCTTCGGGGCTCGCAATGACAAGTTGTTAAAGATCGCAATTAAATATCGAATGAGGCCTCGATTCCTCCGCAAAGCGGAGGAATCGCTCGCCGACGTTCTAGTGGCGAGCAACTGAGCTATTTCCCCTGTCCGCCACTTACGTGACGAACAGGAAAATTTTAGGCCAAGCCGAACGGCCGATTAGTACAGGTTAGCTCCACGTCTCGCGACGCTTCCACACCCTGCCTATCAAACTTGTAGTCTTCAAGTGGCCTTCAGGGAGATCTTATCTTGAGGGCGGCTTCCCGCTTAGATGCTTTCAGCGGTTATCCGTTCCGCACATAGCTACCCGGCTGTGCCGCTGGCGCGACAACCGGTACACTAGAGGTGCGTCCATCCCGGTCCTCTCGTACTAAGGACAGCTCCTCTCAAATCTCCTACGCCCACGACGGATAGGGACCGAACTGTCTCACGACGTTCTGAACCCAGCTCACGTACCGCTTTAATTGGCGAACAGCC
>JBDRBN010000125.1:0-37756 GCA_043822785.1 Pseudomonadota bacterium | reverse complement strand
AACGCAGTACGCGAATACATAAGGAATCAGGAAAAGGAAGACCAACGGCTCGATCAGCTGAATATGTTTCGGTAGGTTTTAACCGCTTTGAGCGGTTCACGGTTTTTCAAGCCCCCGGCTCTGCCGGGGGTACATGACTTTCTTACTCCTCATATTACTACCATCCTCTGCGCAGGATCTGGTGGATCGATTTGCTAGACGCTGCGATCGCACGATTTTGTAACGGACTCAGTTTGCCATCGCCGACGGAACTCGCCCCGACTGCGCCTTCGTGTCTTTAACATTGTTTGGCTCCGTCGGGGCTCAAACATCCGTCGGCGTCGTGCAATAAAGGCTTCTAGCAAGGCACGACCGGCAAACATTCGCCGAACAAAATCGGCTCTCTCCACGATATCGCAAATCGACCCACCCAATCCTGCATAAACGTAGATACGAACTGTTCGCTAATACACTTCTCTTGATTAGCTTGGGGTAGTGATTTTTAGTTCATCAGGCTCGACGCGGTGGGTTTTTTACTTACGAGGGAAGTACGTGTTGCGAGAATGTTGCCCGAGATGCTCCTCGAGCGGCATCAGGAGGCGTCGTGATCTAAGCCTCTAATGAAACGGCGCCGAGTGAGCAGGCGAGGAGACGGCGATTGAGTCGACGAGCCGAAGCGAGAGGAGTATCTCGGGCAACACTTTCATAGCAAGTCTGGAGGAGGCGCTAGCGTGGGAATCGACCCTCCCCGCAGAATATTTGTACATGCCTGAGAGCCTGGCTATTCCCCAATTGCATGAAAGATCACTTTGCGTTTGCGGGGTTTGTTGTCGAAATCCAAAAGAACGATCTGTTGCCAGGTGCCCAGCATGATCTGGCCGTCATCGATAGGAATGGAGAGAGAGGGCTTAAGAAGGGCTGCCCGCACGTGAGAGTAGCCATTGCCATCACCCCACCTTGCATCATGATCATAATGCATATCGCCGGGGACCAGGCGCTCTATTGCGCGCTCTAAGTCCCTTATCACGCCGCTTTCGTATTCAATGGTGGTGATGGAAGCGGTTGATCCTGGAACCGTGGCTGTGAAAAGCCCTGTTTTTATTTTGGATTTAGCCACGAATGCCAAGGCATCATCTGTGATATCCAATATATCGGTTTTGGCAGTGGTTCCTACAGATATTGATCCAAGCTTTTGATTCATAAGAGGCCTCTTTTGGAGCAAAAGGCGATAAAAATCAAGCTATTCCTTGACAGTCCGACGTTTGGTAATATAGGATATTAGCATGAGAGCATATCGAACCGGGGAGGTGATTAAAGTGCCCTGGTTATTGAAAGGCAGTTTATAAAGGCCCTACATAGCGGTAATGTGTATGGGCCTTTTTGATTGTAATCATTATGAAAAACACAAGGAGGAGGCTAAATGGAGCAGCGTGATCTAGAGCTTATCGAAGAACATATGTCAGAAAACGAAGCGTTAAAAGTGCTGTATGACGAGCACATCGATTTTGAGCGAAAGCTTGAGAAGTATAATAACAAACCCGCTCTTACCCCCACAGAGGAGATTGAGAAAAAAAATATTCAGAAGCTAAAACTAAAAGGGCGCGATAAAATCGAAATCATTCTCCAGGCTTACCGCAGGAAGAATTAAAATTAAGCCAGCAAGGCAAGATGTCACTCTGAACGGAGTGAAGAGTCCCGGAATATTAGTAAAGACTACCGGGATTCTTCGTCACTGACGCTCCTCAGAATGACAACAGGGGTCTATACATGCAAACCACACATGCTGTCTACCGGCGTAAGCCAAAGCAGGTCTATATTGCTCAAGAAGGATATCCCTTTATCGCAATTGCGCTCATAGGCGCATTAGTGCTTTGGCTTGTTGGCGTTGTGCTTGGAGCATGGATTATGCTCTTCATTACAGGGTTCATTGCGTTTTTCTTTCGCAATCCAAATCGAACGCCACCTGAGGGAAAAGATCTGATTTTGGCGCCAGCAGACGGTAAGATACTTTCGATTGAGAAAAATGTGAAAGCCCCATATACAGGCAACGCCTCAACAAAGGTAAGCATTTTCATGTCTGTGCTCAATGTGCACATGAATAGGTTTCCGATTACAGCAAGCGTAAAAGATGCGTTTTACAATGCAGGCCGTTTTTTGGTTGCGAGCCTAGATAAGGCATCTGAACATAATGAACGCCATACTCTCCTGTTAGAGGATGGCGCTGGAAGGGAGTACGTGCTTGTGCAGATCGCAGGTCTCATCGCACGGCGGATCGTATGTTATCTCAAAGTAGGCGATACGCTCTTGGGCGGCGATCGCTTTGGTCTCATCCGGTTTGGATCAAGGGTTGATATCTATCTTCCGCCTGAAGCTAAAGTAGAAGTTGAAGTAGGCAAAAAAACCCGTGGCGGTGTGACAGTGTTAGGGAGGTTTAGATGAGGATGAAAGTCAGCCGGCGCCGCCAGGGCATGAAGCGGGGCGTATATCTCTTGCCCAACTTCTGTACCACAGCCAGTCTTTTCTGTGGATTCTTTTCAGTGGTAAAATCTCTTTCAGGAGATTTCACATTAGCTGCATGGGCAATACTGCTTGCAGGCATATTTGATCTTCTTGATGGCAGGCTGGCAAGGTTAGCGCGCGCTGAAAGCCAGTTCGGAATAGAATATGATTCGTTAGTTGATCTTGCATCTTTTGGTCTGGCGCCAGGCATACTGATATATACGTGGTCCTTACACAGCCTGGGCAAACTGGGCTGGCTTGCTGCATTTTTGTATTTTGCCTGCGGCGCTTTAAGGCTTGCGCGCTTCAACGTTCAGCACCAAGATGTAGAGCATGATTATTTTCAGGGCCTTCCCATACCTATTGCTGCCTATGTGATTGCCACGTACATAATCTTTCATCAGTACTACTTTGTTTTTCCGCCAGAGGGTTCAACCAGTGGAGCATTGATAGCTGGCATGACAATGCTTCTGGCGTTTCTTATGGTATCGACCATCCGTTATCGCAGTATGAAAACAATTGATCTTAGAAGCCGCAATTCATTCTTTGTTTTGGTGCTGGGCGTTATGGCTATTATTGTAGTTGCCATGAGGCCAGAGCTCATGATGTTTGTGCTCACGCTTGGTTATGTAGCAACCGGGCTTATTGAAGAAGCCATTACGCTTAGGCAGAGCAAGCGTTTTATAAGGCGCATGCGCAATCAGCGCGCAGAGCGCTTAGAACAAAAGCTTGCGGTCGTAGGGGGGAGCGACATCGATGATAGGATAACTGATGAGCGCGCCAAAGGGGGAGGGGGTTGACGTGCCTGTGTGTGCGTTTTGCGGAGCAGAGGTTGAAATCATCGATCGAATCGGCCGTCTGGATGAATGTCCTTCCTGTAAGCGCGATCTCCATACATGTTTGCAGTGCAAATTCTTCGACCGAAGCTTTCACAACCAATGCAGAGAAAGCCAATCTCCATACGTTAGCGACAAAGAGCGAGCGAATTTCTGCGAATTCTTTTCATTTGGCCGCGATGCGCAAAGCGAAAACAAGGCAGCAGAGGATTCAAAACGCAAATTAGAAGGACTGTTTAAAAAGTGACTTTATGTCAATGCGAACACAGTGAAGCAATCCCCTCGTATTCAGTGATTAAAGGAGATTGCTTCGGCTTTGCCTCGCAATGACAGTCGAGTTTCCAGCTTAACTGCATAGTCAGGAGTTATGAAGATGAAAAAACAAAAGTACAATGTTGCAGTAGTCGGTGCTACCGGTGCCGTGGGCGCTGAGATGATAAACGTTCTTGAAGGACGCAATTTTCCGGTAAACACTCTTTGTCCGCTCGCTTCAGAGAAATCTATTGGCAAAGAGATAAGCTTCAGGGGCAATTTAATACCAGTTGATGTGCTTCAAGCTAGCTCCTTTGAGGGCATTGATGTGGCCCTGTTTTCTGCAGGCGGTGCTGTCAGTAAGGAATTCGCGCCTATTGCGGCACAGGCCGGCGCAGTGGTAGTGGATAACACATCTGCTTTTAGGATGGATCCAGAGGTTCCTCTAGTGGTTCCTGAAGTCAACGCTGAGGACATTGCTGGTTATGTGCGCCGTGGCATAATCGCTAATCCAAACTGTTCGACTATCCAGATGGTCGTGGTGCTAGCTCCGCTGCATAGAAGGTTCAAGATCACCCGCGTTGTCGTTTCCACGTATCAGGCTGTTTCAGGAGCAGGGATTGCGGCAATGGAGGAGCTCTCCAAGCAAGCAGTAGCGCTGTTTTCACAAAAAGATTGCGAAGTAAAAGTGTTTCCTCATCGCATAGCTTTTAACTGCATACCTCACATAGGCAAGTTTTTGGAAGATGGGTCCACCGAGGAGGAGCGAAAGATGGTGGATGAGACAAAAAAGATAATGGGCGATGAGTCCATTCGTGTTGCTGCTACCACAGTTCGTGTTCCTGTGTTTTGCAGCCATTCCGAGGCAGTAAATATAGAGTTCGAAGACCCCATTGATCCGGATGAGGCTCGCGAGCTTTTGAGCGAGGCACCGGGAATAGAGGTACTGGACGATACCAACCTTTGTAAATATCCGATGGCCCATGATGCCACAGGTAAGGACGAGGTCTTTGTAGGCCGAATACGCCGCGACGCAAGTGTAGAAAATGGTTTGGCCATGTGGATCGTGGCCGATAACCTCAGAAAGGGTGCGGCCCTGAACGCTGTGCAGATAGCAGAGATATTAGTGAGGGAATATATTTAATGTCATCGCGAGGAGGCCAAAGGCCGACGTGGCGATCTCCGTAGCTATGGAGATTGCTTCGTCGGCTTTGCCTCCTCGCAATGACAAAAAGCAAAATGTGGCATTTTCGAAACAAGCTGATCCTGTTATTTTCCTTGCTCATGATCTTAGCGTTGGCAGGCAATGCCAATGCCTATCCTGATGCAGAGATAGTGTGGGCTGCTGGCGGCGGCCCACCGTTTAGCTATAGCGTCTCTTCCACTCCGAGCGGTTTTTTCCTTTTATCCGATACAGAGATGGCCCTAAGCTTCGGCAAGATCATAAAGCTCATAGATGCCGGATCTTATGCTGAAGAAGCATCCCAGCCTCCAGATATTACGACAGATGAGGATACTAACAGCATAATAACGGCCATAGCCTATGTTGAATCCAGCAAGGAGATATTGGCTTCGCAAGAAAACGGCAACCTGCTTGTGTTTGCCATGAGCGATATAACGGCCGAGCCGGAGATCGTCATCGTTGCAGAAGATCACACCATGGGCCCGATCGCCGTGGATTCCACAAGAAGGGTTGCATATGTTGCGGATAACTCGTCTCGCACTATCCATGTGGTTGATCTGCTAAGCCTGTCTGTGACGTCTTCGATCACACTTACGATCACCGGCGTCACAACGTTTCAGATTACAGATGCGCTTTTTTTGGAGACCAAGGATGAGATATATTTTACCACCGACTCCGGCGCAATATTCTATCTAGCTGTTGATGGCACATCAGCTACGATGATTAATATAAATATAACAGATAGAGACACGCTGCCTGTGTTGGCTGCGCTTCCTGACGAATCCATATTATATGTGATCAATTCTACTGAAACCGAGGCAATTAAGATAGATACTTCCACTCATGCAGTGACCGGCGATGCTATTGATCTTACGCCGAACTCGACTCTTTCCGACATCGTAATCACCGAAGTTACCAATCCGGTGGCTACATATGCTTATGTTGCAGGAGCAGAGGGCGTGAGCGTTATAAACACCGCAACTGATGAGGTCTTGGATTTCGGCACTAATCCAGATGTCGATCGCGAACCAATGCCCACATCATCTGAGCCGCTTTTGCTCATACCATCCAGCAAGGATGATGGATTTGTTTACATGTTCTTTTCCACAGGCGGGCTGGGCGTGATCAGCGAAAATCCGTTTGTAGCCATAACAGGGCTTACATATTCCAGCGGCGGCAGCACCTTGGGCACCGGCGAGAGCATTACGCTTACATTTATGTCTGATATGGACGGAACTTATGAGATACGCGCGGGAGGCGGCATCGATGCAGCAGGCGCGTTGCTTACAGACAGCGCCGGCGCTACGAGCGGATCTTGCACTGTTGATACAGCTGTACCGGTGACCATCAACTATGACGACAACTCAGCCGCGTTTACAGAAGGTGCAAACGATGTGTGGGTGTTTGCCACTACACCCGATAGCATCAGGGGCCGCCGCTCTACATCAGTTACAGTGGATACTCCTCCGCCTGATGTGACCATTCGCTCCACAGGATTTGGCAACCAAAAGGTCTATATCAACTTCGATCGCATCGATGTGGAGGATATGTCCACATACAATATCTATGCTGACACTGATCCAGCTGCTGTGCTCACAAAATCAGATGCAACAGCTACTGTGTCCCAGCCTTCGTCCGGCACCACTGTAACAGGAGAGGTGGGCAGTCTTACAAACGGCACGTTGTATTATTTTGCAATGGAGGCGGTTGATGCAAGCGGCAACAGAAGCCCGAACCGCACGTCCACGTTTGCCGACGGATCCAGGGTGACCGGAATGCCCGAGCAAACAGAAGGTCCGGCAGGTCTATCAGGAGAGAAGGGCTGTAGTGTTTTGCCATCAAACACCAGTTTTGGCATGGGCGCATTGCTGCTCATGCCGATCATTCTAATCGCCCTACGTCGCAGTGGGCGGATATTTTTTCTATGCATGTTGATTGCAACAGCCTCATGCATGTTCTCATCCACGGCTTGGGCAGAGGAGGGAACAATCCAGGAAACAGAGGTCTCGGCCGGATTGAGTGCGCTGGAAAAGAAACCGCCCATGTGGTCGTTCGAGGCCAAGACCGGTTTCTGGATGCCCACGAGCGATGCGTTGGGTCAGTTTTTCGGCAAGTGCTGCAATATGTGGACCCGCCTGGAGGGATCCATACTGTTTCAACAGAGATACGGCATCGAGCTGGGAGTCGGGTTTCTCTATAACTCCGGGCATGCGATCGGGCAGATTTCAGGACAGACATCGCAGGATAAATATAGCTTTCTTTTGATTCCTCTTGAGCTCTCGTTTGTGTGGAGGGCTGATTACTTTACCTGGAGATACCTCATTCCATATATAAAGGCCGGCTTTGACGGCGTGATTTTTAGAGAGAGCACTGCAGGCGACACGGTAAAGGGCATGAAATTCGGCACGCACGGCGCAGGCGGCCTTCAAATCGACCTGGGCGTGATAGGGGATGTTGGGGAGAGCATGGAGACTATCGGAATAGACGATTTTTTTCTTACGCTCGATGCCCAGTATCAATGGATAAACAACTTCGGCGCAAGCGGGCTTAATCTATCAGGGCCGGTGTATTCGATAGGGTTTTTGTTTGAATTTTAAATACTCTTATTGTCATTGCGAGGGTCGGCTTTTGTCATTGCGAAGGCGTAGCCTGAAGCAATCCCCGTAACCCACGGGGATCGCCACGCTCATTTCATTCGCTCGCGATGACAAAACAGTTATGCGTACGATAAAATTAACAATCTCCTATGATGGCACAGACTTTGTTGGCTGGCAGAATCAGCCAAATGGCGTATCTGTGCAGGAGTGTTTAGAGCGGGCACTAGGTAAGATGACTGGCACGCCGTGCCAAGTTACAGGTGCAGGACGCACAGATAGCGGGGTTCATGCGATAGGGCAGGCGGCGCATTTCAAAACAGAAACGGATATTCCCTGTCATGGTTTTGTGGGCGGACTCAACTCGCTTTTGCCTGAGTCCATAGTCATCACTTCTGCAGATGATGTGGAAGGGGGCTTTCATGCGCGGAGAGATGCAAAGGCAAAGATATATAGATATGAGATTGCGTGCTCTTTACACAGAGCACCTCTTCTTGTGAATCGCTGTTGGCACGTAAGGGAAACTCTTGATTTAGATGCCATGCGTAAAGCCAGCAAATATCTTATTGGCCAGCATGATTTTGAAAGCTTTAGGGCAGCGGGTTGCGGGAGCAGGAATGCCATAAGGGAGATACGCAGAATAGAGATGTCTGAAGCTGTCATTGCGAGGAGTCCCCCAACGGTTTTTGGGGGACGACGAAGCAATCCCCGTAGCTATGGAGATCGCCACGCCCCGCTGCGCTGGGCTCGCGATGACAACGAAAGCAATCTCCTAAGCATCGAATTTGAGGGAGATGGATTTGTGCGCCATATGATACGCAATATCGTGGGCACGCTCGTTGATATAGGCGCGGGAAAGATAGCGCCTGAAGAAATGCAGACTATTCTAAACGCAAGACAAAGAGAAAAGGCCGGTCGCTGTGCGCCGGCCTTTGGATTGTATCTTGTTCAAGTTATCTATTGAGCATTAAACCTCTTCATCTTCCTCTTCAGTCTCATCCACTTCTTCGGTTTCATCCACTTCTTCAGTCTCCGGTGCTGTGTAAGATTCTGTAGGCTCAACGATCGGTTCCGGCTCTATCTCCACTACATCCTCAGCGTTCTCAACGTTTCCACCCTTTTGCGTGAACACCATATCATTGCCAGCTCCTGCGTCGATGAGGTAATCATCAATATCACTGCTCACTGGTATGAGTGACTTCTGTGTCCATGTTTCGCCATCGCTACTCAGCTGCTTAATGTGGATATCGCTGTAGGTAAGTCCTAAAGAACATTCGATCTTTATGACAACTGTCTCAGCTTTTCCAGATTCGGTCTGCTTAACCAATATCACATACATATCGCCAGTATTGGGATCCATTGTTATATAGCCGTGGTTATACCCATCAGGTGCCTTGATGTTGAGCGCTTCTTCTGGACCATCCTGAGTGCCTCCATCGGTGATCACGATCTGTCCATCCTTTACTTCAGCCTTATATCCATCTCCTGTGGTGGGGTCAGTATCATTATCTGCATCTGGTTTTGTAGCAAATATGCCTTCTTCCACATAGCCTTCAAGGTCGTTCTCAGAGTTCTTCTGGCTGGTAAGCATATCCTCAAGGTCCACGCCATCAGCTAGAAGCGCGTTTTCAGCCCCGAGAATGATGTCATCGCCGCTCGGATCGATTATGCTTATGGTCTGGCTTGTGGTCTGAACGCGGCTGAAGTCTATGATATCGTTTCCTGAACTGCCGTTGAATATCAGCTTGACAACGCCGTCGTCCCAGCTTTCGTTAAAGAAATCCTCGATCTTTACCTTAAATGTGCCGTCATCGCCGATAAAGGTGATGATGAGGTTGTTATCTGCATCCCGCTCTGCATATGCCATGTTATAACCTGGGGGCATGTCAATCTCCATGGTTCCGCCATTGCCGTTTGGATCTATGTTCTGCACCACGGCCATGCCATCTTCCATTTCAGGGGCAACTTTCCATGAATTAGTTGGTGATCCAAACCAAGATCCTTGAGCTGGCATGTCGTTCACAATATCGTCTACCCAGGACTCACCTTCAGCAACGCTTTCACCCTTATCTGACTTGAATGTAGTATCCAGGCCGCCGCCGGCATAGATGATATCGTCTCCGGCTCCGCCTTTTATGGTGTCATCACCACCATAGGCCATATCAAACTGGCCTGACGCGTTATAGGATTCGTCAGCGTATATAGTGTCGTTTCCTGCCATGCCATCTATTATGTCATCGCCGGCATATGCCACAATAGCGTCATCAGACTGAGATCCGATGATTTTATCATCATATTCAGTACTATGGATGTAAAAACCTGAGCGCGATCCATATGGATAGCCGGGGTATTCGCCAGTGCTCATGCGCATTGTTTTCGAGAGATCTATCGTAACACCGTGCGAAAGACCAAGCGCTGAGATCACGATGGGCTCTGGACGCACAGTACCTTCTTTTATTACCCAAGACTTTCTGCTGCCGTTTTCGTATTCAACTGTAATGATCATGTCCCTACCGCGGGATTCACTAGCGACTGCTACCATATCATCTGTCATCTGGAATGCGATGCTAGTAGGCGAAGCAACATTACCGCTGTTGGGGATGTTGACCGTACCACCAAAGTCGCCATATGTGGCAGGATCGCCAGCTACAAGCCCCTCACCATATGGATCGCCAGAATCAATGTAATCTGCGGGAACGCCGTTCCATTCAGGCCCAAGGTCCTGGGGCTTATTGAGCAGGTTACCTTCTTCATCAACTGTACCAGGCATGCTAGGGCCACCGGCTACGCCGCCTGCTTGGATCGCTGCGTATTCGGCCTTTAGCATTACAAAGATACGGTCCATCTGGACCCGCTGTTCTTCAGGTAGCCACTCGGCATTCACCATCCTAAACTGCTCGATCTCTGTGAGCGCTGCCTGAATATCTGCTTGAACCTGGGCAAGAGCTGGATCAGTGGATTGGGTTGTCGGATCAGTCGTGATTGCCTTAAAGTTTGTGTTTATACTCGTCATATATGCCTCGTTACGGTTAATTTTTTAAATTCCTGTCTGCTGTTCTTCCTGATATTCTCCAATAAATGAGTTGAGATCGCCAAACATCTGGTCAAAAAAGCTGTTCATCTCTGCATCAAGATCAGTCTTTGCGCCCATTACCTCATCCCAATCTATATCCAAGTCCATCTCATCAGGATCTGGAACGCTTGTGAGCTCATCATACCACGCAGCGTTTGGATCAGACTTTGCATTCTCAAAAAAGGTCTTATCAAAACCATTGCCTGAAGCAGGAGCTATTGCACCTTGCTCTTGGCAGTAGTCCAAGTCACCGTCATTGATGTTTCCAAACTCAGCTGAACCGCCGCCGGTTATCTCATACCAGTCATCCTTATAGCTACCGTCGTTTGCTTCTACTTGGTCTTCATCGTTAGCATTTGCATCATTTTTTATGTTATATTCGACGGGATTGTAGATTTGGGAATGCCCACCATTAACGTGAACAAACGTCCTCTGGTTGGGGGCTGTCTTAACATTATCTTTCAGTGCAGTCGGAACGGGCATGTCTGGCAGAGCGATGAAGTTTTCATCCTGGCTTTTGCAGTCGTTGATCCACACAAATGTGGCTTCTGATATATAGTTATCGCCTCGGCCAGCTTTCACAATGTCGTTTCCGCCATTTGCATTTACGAAGTTTGAATATGATGCATCTCCCTTTGCTATTTGTTTTGCATCATCAGGAAGGTGCTCATTAGCATAATCAGAATATTCGTTTACACCTAGCGTAACTATGACATCGTTAAAGCTCGATCCTTTGATGTCTCCGCGAATTCCTGTTATGAATACTCCGGTCTTAAATGTTGCATATGGACCTTCGCCATTAGAATCATCGCTGGGCGATAGATAGCGGTCGTTTGAGCCATCGTAATTATCAAGATCGTGAGATGTTTCTTTCCATTCGAGTCCTATCCACTCAGTGGTGAGAAAGTCACGCTCAGAGAATGCGCCAATGTTATCGCCAAATGAAGTATCTCCCTGGCCACCATCGCCTGGAGAACTGATGCCCAGGTCCGCTGCCAGACTTGGTACTATGTGTCTGCCAGTGGATATTAAGCCGCTGGCATCAAACTCTTTGGGGCTTGCGCTGTCAGCGCCGTGAAACGCTATACCTACTGAAGATGCAGCAACATACTTACCACCACCATCCATATCTGTTGCAACCGGAAGATCTTTACTGGTCTCAAAGCCCTCTATGCTTATTCTGGTGATTAGGTCTTCGCCATTTTTGAATTCGACTACGTGTCTGTAAAGCGGATCTCCGTCAGCAGTTTTTTCTTCAATTAGTTCTGAGTACACATTAACGCCTGTAACCTTTACCTGTGCATACTTTGAGAGATCATCTGGAACCTTTTGCGTAAGCCCGCCTGCTGAATCCCACTCGTTGTACAGCGCCATTTTCCACTCAGTTTGATTTTCATCAAACTCCATCTTATGAACGCTATCTACTACGTCGTCACCATCAGCGCGCTCCACCCAGAAATATTCGGGTATGCCTATGTCTATGGGGGCTCCAAAAGTGTTGCTGTTGTTAAGCGAGCTTTCACTTAGCTTTAGAAATACATCTGTAGTTGCCAGATCCTCATTTCCTGATGTAATGGATTGATCTGCAGCGATTACGGAAAGTGAATCGTTGTCCAGTAGCTTTGCCTTATACTCAGGATCCATAAGCGGGGCGGCGACAGGTACTCCTTCGCTGTTTACAAAAGTGATGGTGCCGTCATCGTTATAGTTAAGATAATAAGAACCCTCAGCCCTGGGGCGGCCTATCCAGTTATCATTGTTTAAATCCTTCATGGAGCGCTGTTCTTGTATAAATATTTTTTCGCGCTCACCACTTAACTCTGTAATCTTGTCCATCTGTGCACCACAGCGAGCTAAAGCCTGATCTACCAAGGGAAATCTTTCGTTTATTACTTTAATTTCATCTGCAATAAGGGTTCCGCTCGCTATGGCCTGCTCATAGGATATCTTGAGGGCGTGTAAATCTTCCTTAGCCTTTTCATAGCGCTGATTGACCAGATCAAGGTAATTTACCGCGTTTTCATTGCCGGCCATTACCTCTTCTAGCGTTGGCGGAAACGACTCGAGCCACATAGCGCCGTCTGCATCTGCGCCGGTCGTGTAAGTGCCGTTTTGGATTTCTCCCAAGGTATAGTCATCGATTGGGTTAGAATTTTGTGTGCTGCCAGAAGAACCCTCTGGCCCCATATCAAAGAGATCGTCTATGCCCTCAGCCTTAGGGTCAGTGGTCTGGGTAGCCCACTCATCTTGGGGCGTACTTTTTCCAACCGTACTCACCTTGAAATTGTTATTCGTGTTGTTAACCGACATAGTCTCCTCGCTTGGTTCGGCATTATATGATGCAAGTTTTCTGCCAAAACCCCCGAACTGATGACAATTTATAACCCCTTGATATTCTTGCTAAATATCCATCACATGACTGCTTAAGGAGACCTTCCATATAGCTCCTAATGTGGAATATGGTCCTCCTTGGGGTATTTAGTCATCAGCTATAAAATCCGAAATCCAAATGTCGCACTGTTGTTGTGTTAGAACTGCTTGTTTTTCATGGATGTTATGGATGACACCTAGACATGAGAAAAATGAATTCTTGTATTTCAACCAGTTAACACCTCAAACGCGACAGCAGTGATTTCATATAGATTGCAAGCAATGCAGTGCTAGTTTTTTTTCGTTGCTGGCGTTGCTGGCCTTAAGCCTCTTCAGCTGCTTCTTCAGCTGCTAAGGCTTGGGCTTCTTTGATCTGCTGCTGGTAAATTTGGTGTGCCATTTTGAGCTCTGTGCGGCATTCGCCAAGCGTTGCATTGAGCTTTTTGGCATATGACCTAAGCGATCTAATCTCGCTGGCTGTCATCTGACTCATTTTAGAGGGATGAAGTGTAACTCTCAAATTGTCGAACATGGTTATAAGCACTTTCTCAAGTGCTGCATAGCGCTCAACAATTGGCTTCATGTTTTTATGCATGGCGGTATTTTTGAGAATATCCCCTTGTAAATCAGGCACATAAGGTATATTACCTACAGTATCATATGCAGGTCTTTCGCGCGCTTCACCGATCATGAGACTGCCTATCAAATTCTGCATATGGCTGTGATAATCATTCTTTCTAGCGCCTTGTTTACTCGATGCTTCATACATTTCGTTTATCACTCCGCCATCAATAGACTCTGCTTTGGGCTTTCCATTAATAAGGCTATTGTAAGTATTTGATAAACCACTTGAATATGCATCGCCTTCAACTGTTTGAGCCTTGGTCTTTGTGGGCTCATCAGCTGGGCTTGGCGTTACGTATGATACTTTTGGTGTTGCACCTGTTTTAACCATGCTCTTTATCTCCGTCTTTTTAGTTTTTTCTGGTCACTAATCACTGGTTACTGGTCACTGGTTTCAATAATTTCTTCCAAATCCGCGATTGCAGCGTTGAGCTCCTTTTTAATGCCTGCGATATCCTTAACTTCTGCGTAACCATCTATGAGATTTATGAGTTCGCGTTTTTGCGTAAGCGATGCCAGAAGCTTGGCAGGGTCAGGAGATATATTCTGCACTACATCAGAATCCTCTTGGGTCTTTGTAGGGGCATTTTTCGCCTCAAGCTCACGAATGATCGAGAGAATATCGGTCTCGACGTTTTCGACCTTATTGTTCATATTTGTAGTGCTCATGCAGTCCTCCTGGCTCAAATTATATGCAAGAGCGTTGCCAAGGTATATTGAGAGAATTATTGTTGATAACAAGTTGATTAATAAAAGATTTCAACGGTGTGACGTATTACGTTTTGAGAGTGAATGGGTGCGATGAGGCAAAAAATCGGGGTCAGAATACTCCACAAAGCGAGAAAGGTAAAACCGGTCTTGCAATGCTAGCTACATAGAGCCTGTTGCACAAACCCCTTTTTATGACATTGCGAGGAGCGACGGCCCGTAATACGGGCCGAAGCGACGCGGCAATCCCCTGCAACCCATTGATTTCATGGGATCGCCACGTCGGCCTTCGGCCTCCTCGCGATGACACAGAGGGTTTGTGCAACAGGCTCCATATTGAAGTTATTCTTTCGGAAGGAGTTTCGAGGCCATCTCACGCAGGCGTTGAATTTGAGTCAAAAGTTGATCAAGATCTTCAAAATTTTGTACCCTTGTTCTGCGTTTGCGGCGTCTGGGGCCGACTATGGCCAGAGCTTGTTGGGTGAGCTTATCCACTTCGCGGATTATGGATTCGGGCGATGGAAGGCGATGGGCACTAGAAGGAGTAGAGCCAGCTTTACCTCGCTTGCGGCCGATTTTTTTTGCTTTCATGTGCTTTGCTATGACTGCTGGAAGGGTTTCTAGGGTTTCTTTGGTTTTGACCAGATATTCTGTTGCGCCTTTCTTGATGAGCAGGGCTGCAAGCGCTTCATCGCCTTTGCCTGAGATGACTATTATCGGCGTGCCTTGAGAGAGCTTTGTGAGTTTAGGAATAGCATCAGTGACCGGGACGTCTCTTATGACAGCCCCGGTCAATATTATGTGGTAGTCAGAAAGGCTTACAAACTCAATGCCGTCTTCTATGGTGTCTACTGTGTGAATGACTACAGGTGCAAAGTGGCGGTCGAGCACCTCGGTGAGAATTTCGGCGTGATGCACGTTATCCTCGATTATGAGGACATAGCAAGGCCTCCTTAGCTTTGCGCTTTTTGTGGCCATGCTTGCCTTTCCTCATTAAAGGCCGAGAACGTGCCTTAAATCCTCTGTTCTGTCGGTTTTCTCCCAGGTGAAATCCGCATCATCGCGGCCAAAGTGCCCACCAGCTGCTGTCTTGCGATATATGGGCCTTTTGAGCTTAAGGTGGTTTATGATCTCTGCAGGCTTTAGGGGGAATATTTCACGCACAGCTTCTTCTAGCTTGTCATGCGTGACATTCACCTTTGAGGTGCCAAAGCCGTTGACCATTACAGAAACAGGATCAGCATAGCCTATTGCATAAGCGATCTGTACTTCACATTTATCCACTATTCCTGCTGCGACGATGTTTTTGGCAATATAGCGGGCCATGTAGGATGCGCTGCGATCGACCTTTGAGGGATCCTTTCCAGAAAAAGCGCCTCCGCCGTGGGAGCCTACGCCGCCGTAGGTGTCGACGATAATCTTGCGACCCGTGAGCCCGCAATCAGCGTGTGGTCCGCCCAGAACAAAGCGGCCTGTGGGATTGACAAGATAGCGCGTATCGCCATCAAAGAAACCATTAGGAAGAACAGGCTTTATAACCTTATCGATGACCTGCTTTTTGAGTTCTTCGTAAGATACATCGGGGCTGTGTTGTGTGGAACATACGATTGTATCGATGTGTTTTGGTGTGCTTTCCTCATAACGGATTGTTACCTGAGCCTTGCCATCCGGACGCAAAAAGGGCAGCTCGCCTTTTTTGCGTAGCTCGGCAAGCCTGTTAGTGATGCGATGGGCCACCACGATGGGCATTGGCATCATTTCAGGGGTTTCGTTACAAGCATAGCCAAACATGAGACCTTGATCACCAGCTCCTTGTTCTTTAAAAAGGCCTTCACCTTCAGTAACGCCCTGAGAGATGTCTGGTGATTGTTTGTCTATGGATACGATGACTCCGCAGGTCTCCCAGTCAAAACCCATGGAGTGGTGGTTGTAACCAATATCCCTAATTGCCGAACGAACAACACTTGGATACTCGATCTTGGCTGTGGTGGTGATCTCGCCGGCAACTACTGCCATGCCAGTAGTAACAAGGGTCTCACAAGCCACTCGTCCGTTTGGATCCTTTTCGAGTACGGCATCTAAAATGGCATCTGAGATCTGATCTGCCACTTTATCAGGATGCCCTTGGGTTACGGATTCTGAGGTAAAAAGATAGTTTTCAGCTTTCATCGTTATTCTCCTTTTCTAATAATGTCATTGCGAAGGAGGAACGACCGAAGCAATCCCCTCATTAACGGAGATTGCTTCGTCCCCTTCGACTTCGCTCAGGGTCCTCGCAATGACACAACGGCTAAAAATGGAAGAGCAGGGTAGAGGAGAGTATTCGCTCTGTCAAGGCGATTTTCGCTCTAACATTTTGAGATTTCTAAACATTTTAAAGGTGACCTTGCTGGTCTTTATTCTGGTGGCGTACGGCCTTCGATTATGTGAAGTTTTCGCACATCGCCAGGCAGCAAATGGCTCGTTTCGCGCTTTAGCAGCTTTTCTATATCGTCAGCTGAAAGAAGCTTCATGGCGTCGTTTAAGATATGAGCAGACTGTGTCTTTGTGATGGAGCGAAGGATCTTTTTTACGCGCGAGATGGATATGGGGTTCATGGACAGGGAGTTAAGCTCCATGCCCACCATAAGGGTGATGGCAAGAGGGTCGCCTGCCAGCTCTCCACATATGGCCACCTCTATGCCGGCTTTCTTAGCTGCCTCCACCGTATGTTTGATCATTCTCAGCACTGCGGGGTTGAAAGGGTGGTAGAGGTGAGCTACCTGCTCGTTTCCTCGGTCAATTGCGAGACCATATTGGATAAGATCATTGGTTCCGATCGAGAAGAAATCCGCTTCGTGCGCTAGTTCATATGCCATGAATACAGCGGAAGGTACTTCGATCATGATTCCTATGGGTACTTTATCTTTGTATGGAATTTCCTTAGCGCCAAGATCTTTCTTTACTTCACTAATGATCTTACGTACCTGACGGAGTTCCTCAATGTTTGAAATCATAGGAAGAAGTATCCGCAAGTTCCCGTAAACGCCTGCTCTGAGAAGTGCTCTCAGCTGTGTTCTGAACAAAGGTAACTCACGAAGACACAGCCGAATGGCCCTAAGCCCCAGCGCTGGATTTTGCGGGGTATCATAGCTTTGCGCAAGCGAAAGCTTGTCGCCACCCAAATCGATCGTGCGTATGGTCACAGGACGATCGCCCAGCTGCTTTAAAACGGACGAATAGTTTTCGTATTGCTCTTCCTCTGATGGTTCATCAAGGCGATTTAGGAAAAGATACTCAGTTCTGTAGAGGCCTATGCCCTCAGCACCGTGTTCAAGAAGTGAAGGTATCTCCTCGATGAGCTCCATGTTTGCTTCTATCCTTATTCGGAAGCCGTCTTTGGTCTCTGCAGGCAAATCGATTTCGTCGAGTAGGATCTTTTCCAGGGCATGATATTTCCTTTGTATGGTGCGGTATTGCTCTAACTCCCTTTTGCTGGGCGAAGCTATGAGCACGCCTTTTATTCCATCAAGTATAAGGATTTCACCTTCTTGAATATTTTCGAAGATGCCGTTGATGCCGAATATGGCCGGTGTTTCAAGTGCGCGGGATATTATCGCACTGTGAGAGGTTTCACCGCCTGCTTCCATGACAAAGCCACAAACGCGATCTTTTGGGATGCTAGCTACCTCGGCAGGGGATAGATCATGTACGATAAGTATAGAATCGCCCTTTGGAACTTCATTGAAGGAGAGATCTGGACTTCCTATGAGGTTATCCATAAGGCGACGGCCAACGTAATCTATGTCCTGTTGTCTTTCGCGGAAGTATTCCTCGTTTACATTGAGAAAAGAGAGCTTTAGGTGCGCCAGCGTTTTGTCCAGAGCCCATTCTGCGTTTATCTTGAATTGTTGAATGTGTTCGATCGTTGTGCCAACTAGCATGTCATCCTGAAGAAACATGCGGTAGGATTCGATTATACGGATTTGATCGTGACCTGAGTAGCGACACATCTTTGCCTGAACGTGGGACAGCTGCTCTTTTGCTTTTTGAACCGAAGAGCGAAAGCGAAGCACTTCATCATCTACGTCCTGTTCTCTGATCCAAGTGCGTGCAAATGGTGAACCGCGGTTATCCATGCGGTAGGCTCGGCCTATCACTATGCCTGGCGAAGTAGCGTGAGAATGGTATCTGCGCGTCTTCATATTAATTTTCGCCGAATTTATCCTTGATGAGTTTGCCCAAAGCCTCCAGCGCTTCTTTTGCATCGCTGCCCTTTGCTGTAATTATGATCTCGGTGTCTTTAGAAGCAGCGAGCATGAGAACACCCATTATACTCTTACCGTTAACCGATGTTTCATCTTTCATCACTGTAATTTCCGAGCGAAAGCGGTTAGCGATCTTCACAAACGTCGCAGCAGCCCTGGCGTGAAGACCTAGCGTGTTAATGATTGTAAAGTTTTGAGTAAGCTCTAAAATTTCTTCAGCCATGTTCATACCTTCGTTCCTTTCCAGCTAGCACCTCGCTCGCAATGACGATATTTCGTTGGCCGTACTTTTGTATAAAGTGAACGGTTTCCATAAAGTCGGCATCTGATTCCAAATTTGCGAGTTTGATGAGCATGGGCATATTGAAACCCGATACAACTTCTATTTTCTCTGGTTGAAGAAAGGTCATGCATATGTTTGACGGTGTGCCACCGAACATATCAGTTAAAATAAGAACTCCATTGCCTTGATCCACGTTTTGCACTGCTTCGGAGATGTGTTGGCGTATGGACTCTGGGGGGTCGTTTGATTCAACAGCCACGGCGCTCATATGTGTTGCTTCAGGTACGATGCGGCTGGTAGCGCTGATCATCTCGTTGCTGATGTTGCTGTGTGATACTACTACGATTCCTATCATAGTTGTTATCCCTATTCTAGTTGAGTAAGTACGTCGCTCATTTTCTTTTCGCTTGAGAGAATTTCAAGCGAAAGCCTTTCTTGAAAGTCTCTGGCAGAATGGTATCCTCCGAGTTTTAGGAGATGATTTCGAGTAGCCACTTCGATGATTGCCGATAGATTTCGACCAGGCCGAACTGGAATTTGTATGAATGGAACGTTGACATCCAATATCGAATATCTGTGGTCTTCAAGACCAAGGCGATCGTATTCGATATCTGGATTCCACTCTGACAGCTCTATTACCATTTCGATGACCTTTCGGTCTCTGACTGCCGAGACGCCGAAGAGGTCCCTTATATTTATGATGCCTATGCCGCGGATTTCCATATGATGTTTGATGATTTCAGAGCCTGTGCCGTAAAGTGTGGATGGGGGCCGCTTTCGAATGTTGACTATATCGTCTGCCACCAGCCTATGTCCGCGAAGCACAAGGTCCAAAGCGCATTCGCTTTTTCCCATGCCGCTTTTTCCGACCAATAGGATTCCGACTCCGAATATGTCCATGAGAACGCCGTGAAGGCACGTTGAATCAGCCAGGCTCTCTTCCAAAAAACGGGTTGCCCTGTTGACGAAGGTGGATGTGAGTAGCCTTGTTCTCATGAGCGGTATGTTTTTTGTTTTGCATATTTCGATAAGGGCCTTAGGGGCATCGGCATTTCTTGTGATTATGATGCATGCTATATCGATGTCTCCGATGGCCTTTATTACAGAACGGCCCTTTGCGTCTGTTAGCGCATTTAAATATTTCATCTCTGCTTTGCCAAGTATCTGGATGCGGCCTGGGTGGAGGTTTGAGGTATCACCGGTAAGTGCCAGCCCGGGCTTTTGAATTCGGGGGATAGAGATCTTTTTATCAAGGCCATTTTTGCCGGAGATGAATTCGAGATGGAGCCTGTGTTTTGACTCTTTAAGAAGCTTGATGACAGGTATGCCTAGCATCAGTTGTTCTTATCCTCCTCAACTATGTTACAGAATATTTCCTCAGCATTCTTGGAGGACATGAGTTTTTCACGAAATCCTGCATCATTCAGAAGCTTGGAGAGACGGGCTAGAGCTTTAAGATGCTGGCCTGCAGCAAACTCTGGTGCGAGCAGAACGAAGAAGAGGTGAGTTGGTTTCTTGTCATGAGCATCGAAATCAATGCCGCTTTCGCTGCGGCCACACGCGATGATCATTCGGTCAAGGCCTGGCACCTTACCGTGAGGAATTGCGATTCCGTCTCGAATGCCCGTGCTTCCGAGACGTTCTCGTTCCATAAGGACTTCGCCGATGCTCTTTTCATCGAGAGCTTTGTCATTAGCAGCCATGAAACGGGCCAACTCCCTTATCACTTCAGGTTTTGTGTTAGCTTTTAGGTGTGGCCACACCATTTCAGGCCGAAGAATCTCGGTCAAATGCATAAAGTCGCTCATTCCCCCTTGTGGCCCTTTCTTCGTTCCTTTATTCGGCTGAGTTGTTTTACGATCCTATCCACAGCTCCATCAATGGAGGTGTACATGTCATTGCTGATAGCGTGTCCAACGTAGCGTCCGCCCCTGACGTTTAACGTGATCTCAGCCAAGTGGCGCGCGCCCTCTACTTTTAATATACAGTGGACGTCGGCTGTGGACATAAGATATTTTTTAACCCTTTCGAGTTTATCCATCACATGGATTCTGAGGGCCTCTGTGGATTCCATATTTCTAAATGTAAAGGTTGTATCGATAGTGTTCATAGATGTGTGCTCCATATTTTCTTTTGTGAGGTTATGCTTATTCTGCACGTTTTCTGCGAGATGAGGGGAGAATGCCAAGGCTCTCCCGATATTTTGCAACAGTGCGCCGTGCAATATCGACGTTGAGTTTCTTGAGATGGTCGGCTATTTCCTGATCTGAAAGGGGAGACTTTGGATTTTCCGCGCCTATAAGGCGCTTGATCATGAGCTTTACAGCTTCAGAAGCCACGCCTCCACCCTCTAGCTGGTGTATGCCGCTGTTAAAGAAAAATTTAAGCTCGTATATGCCGCGGGGAGTGTGCATGAACTTATTTGTAGTTACGCGGCTGATTGTGGATTCGTGCATTTCGATGTCGTCCGCTACATCTTTGAGGACCAAAGGCTTTAGCGCCAAAAGTCCCTTATCAAAGAAATCTTTCTGAAACTTCACAATGCTCTTGGATACCTTAAAAAGCGTTTGTTGGCGCTGGTGAATGCTTTTTATGAGCCAGACAGCTGCCCTCATCCTGCCCTGGATGTAATCTTTGGTCTGATCGCCAACCATGGAACCACGCATGAGCGCGCGACGATAGAAATCGCTTACCCGTAGTTTGGGAAGGCCATCCTCGTTTAAAGTGATTACGTACTCATCTCCCACTTGATGCACATAGATATCTGGCGTGATGTACTGCGGAGATTCTTGGCTAAATGGGCGGCCAGGCTTAGGTTCAAGCGCTGCGATGAAATTTGCTGCTTCTTTTATCCGGTCGGTCGTTACTGAAAGCTTTTTTGCGATTTGAGAAAAATTGTGGCGCTCAAGGTCTGGGAGATGATCGCGTATTATGGAATCGGCAAGGCCAGTGGGGTCGCCCAGTATTCTCGTTTGGAGCATGAGGCATTCTTGTATGTCCCTTGCTGCAACTCCTGTAGGGTCAAATTCTTGTATTCTTGTAAGAACAGCTTCGACTTCACTCTTGCTGGCATTGCTCTTGGAGGTGATGTCTTCAATTGTTGCCTGAAGATAGCCATCTGGGTTTATGTTGCCGATGATTTCAGTGCCGATTTCCATCTGTCTGGGCGTCATGTTGGATAGATGTAGTTGCCAGAGCAGATGGTCTTGAAGCGATTCGGTTTGACTTAAGAAAGCATCGTAGGTGGGTGCTTCTTCGCCTGTCATCTCGCGTTCGATCGCATAACCGGGCGCATTGTACGTTTGTAGATAATTTTCCCAATCAAAGTTCGTCGGTTCCTTAAAGGTTCCATCAGCGTCTCCGACTTCATCGACAGATTGCTCGCGGGTGCGCTCTTCTTGCTTTGCCTCTTCATGTTTTTCTGAAGCTGTCTTCTTTTCAGCTTCGCCTTCCTCGCCTGCACCTTCAACATCTTCCAACACAGGGTTTTCGAGTAGTTCGTTTTGTATGAGTTCAGACAGCTCAAGTCTTGAGAGTTGCAAAAGCTTAATTGCCTGTTGCAGCTGAGGCGTGACTACGAGTTGTTGAGCAAGCCTAACGCTTTGTTTTAATTCCAGTGCCATAAAATCGCGATGTTTTGGGCAGCTTTTGAGCCGCTTAAATTGCTGGAAATTCAGCTATATTCGTCTTTGTACAAAGATAATGATACGGCGGGGAAGGTCAAAAGTCAATCCTTCGACTCACACGGCCTTTAGGCCGTGCTTGCTCAGGATTGACCGTTCGGCTGAGAAGCCCTGAGCGATACCTTGTGGTGAAGTCGAAGGGTCAATCCTTCGGCTCTAATGCCGGTTGATAGCGACGTTAGAGTTCTCCTGGTCTTCCTCTTCGGCTTTGGTGTGCGAAGAACCCCTTTGATTGGTCCATTTGCGGCGCATAGCTTGTGCCACAGATGCCTCTATGAAGTGCGCGAACAGCGGATGTGGAGACATGGGGCGGGATTTAAATTCAGGATGAAATTGACAGCCCACAAACCATGGATGCGATTCGAGTTCTATAATTTCTACAAGTCCTGTTTTCTGAGAGATGCCGGCAATCTTGAGCCCATGCTGCTTAAATTGATCCATATACTGGTTGTTAAATTCGTAGCGATGTCGATGCCTTTCGCTTATTTCCTTTTCACTAT
Source organism: Pseudomonadota bacterium (assembly GCA_043822785.1). Classification (GTDB taxonomy): domain Bacteria; phylum UBA10199; class UBA10199; order 2-02-FULL-44-16; family JAAZCA01; genus JBDRBN01. Next base: position 14,925 of record JBDRBN010000125.1, on the reverse strand, counting down.
AAGCAGTAAATGACTTTGAATCTTTTTCTAGCGTACAAGGATAGGCGCCCAGCCGCATGGTTGCGCCCTTATTGTAGACAGCCTTTTGTTCCTCCATCAGATTTATTACTGGATCTGGTGTGGCTGGATCGAACTCTAAGCTGTTAGCCTGCTTAAGCCCGCACATATGCCGCGCAAATTCGACCACAGCGAGCTGCATTCCAAGGCATATGCCTAAGAATGGAATCTTGTTCTCGCGCGCATAGCGTATTGCTTTTATCTTGCCCTCTACGCCACGTTCGCCAAAGCCGCCAGGAACGAGTATACCGTCGACTTCTGATAGTTTTTTTAGATCGTTTTTCTTTTCGAGTTCTTCTGAATCTATGAATGCCAGCTTGACTTTGGTGTTGTTCGTAAAACCGCCATGATGAAGAGCCTCATTTAAGCTCTTGTATGAATCAGTGAGGTTTACGTATTTACCCACTATGCCTATGGTGACTTCTTGGGTTGGCTTTCGTATGGCTTCTGCAAGGTGCTCCCAAGCCGACAGATTAGGAGCTTTGGTCCAGATATTAAGCAGTTCTACAATCTTCTCATCAACGCCTTCGTTGTGAAGCATCAGCGGCACATCATAGATGTGTTCGACAGTGAGCGCCGTTGCAACACATTCTACAGGCACGTTGCAGAAGAGGGCGATCTTGGACTTGATCTCTTTAGAGAGCTTTTGTTCAGCGCGGCACAAAAGGATATCGGGCTGAATTCCGATCTCGCGCAATTTCTGAACGCTGTGCTGTGTAGGTTTTGTCTTAAGCTCGCCTGATGCGCTGATATAAGGTACCAAAGTGAGATGGATGTAGAGGACGTTTTCGCGTCCTACATCAAACTTGAACTGCCTTATCGCTTCAAGAAAGGGCAGGCTCTCGATATCGCCGACCGTGCCTCCGATCTCTACTAGGACTAAATCAACCCCGCTTGCTACCTTCATTATAGAGGCTTTTATTTCATCTGTGATGTGAGGGATGACCTGAATGGTGCGGCCCAGGTAATCGCCGCGTCTTTCTTTCTGAATGACAGTGTCGTAGATCTTACCTGTAGTGAAGTTATTTAGCTTGGACATGCGCGCATTTGTGAAGCGTTCGTAATGACCGAGATCCAGATCTGTCTCAGCGCCATCGTCTGTGACAAATACTTCGCCATGTTGAAATGGGCTCATGGTGCCTGGGTCAACGTTTATGTATGGATCGAATTTTTGGAGGGTGATGGTGAGTCCTCTGCATTCGAGAAGTGCGCCTATTGAAGAGGAGGCAATGCCTTTGCCAAGTCCTGATACGACTCCGCCAGTTATAAAGATGAATTTTGTTTTCGGAGGCATGATTCCTTTAAGGGCACCTTTAAAAACCTCAATTTCTTGTTTGTCATCCCCGCGAAGGCGGGGATCCAGTCATAGGAAACATGGATAAATACTGGATTCCTGCCTTCGCAGGAATGACACCAAAACCAATTGCCAAAGGTTTTTTAAAAGTGCCCTTTTACTATATTCGGCGATGTCGCCACTGTCAAGGAAGGTGAAGAAAAAAATATGATAAAGCGCGAGAAACGCCAGACACGTTAACACTTCTGTCATTGCGAGCGTAGCGAAGCAATCTCCTGAAATTTGTCAAGCTAAGGTGATTGCTTCGGAGCTTGCGCTCCTCGCAATGACATTCCTTTGATATAATTTGCAAAATAAGAGATAGGAATTTTTAACGCTTCGAGTACTGTGGACGACGGCGTGCTTTGCGACGTCCGACCTTGCGACGTTCTTTTTCGCGCGCATCACGTGTGAGAAGACCCTCTGCCTTGAGCGGCTTGCGAAGATCAGCGTTCATCGCAAGTAGAGCTCTTGCAATGCCGTGTTTTACTGCACCAGCCTGCCCCGCTACTCCGCCACCACATACATTTACACGTGCATCAAACTTGCCTGTTGTGCCAGTTATCTCAAATGGCTTCTGCACAGCCATGAGAAGAGTAGGGCGGGCAAAATATTGTTCAACCGACTTTTTATTGACTAAGATCTTTCCATCACCAGGAGCGAGCCTTACGCGAGCGATGGAGGTCTTGCGCTTGCCTGTTGCGCAGAATTCAGTTCGTTTCTTTGTTTCAGTTGAAGGGATTGTTCGAGTCATAGTGCTTTCTCGATTTTGAGCTCCACAGGATTTTGGGCTTCGTGTGGATGCTCTGTGCCAGAATATATTTTTAATTTCTTAATGAGCTTCTTTGAAAGGCGATTTTTGGGCAGCATGCCCCACACTGCATCCTCCAAAACGCGTTCAGGATGTTTTTGAAGCTGTTTTTCAACAGTTATGGATTTGAGGCCACCAAAGAAGCCTGTGTGACGATGGTATTCCTTTTGCTTGGCCTTTTTTCCAGTAAACTTTACCTTTGATGCATTAATCACGACCACGAAGTCGCCGTTATCGATATTGGGTGTGAAACTTGGTTTATTTTTACCCCTTAAGATATCTGCTATAGTGGATGCAACTCTGCCTACAACCTGGTTTTGCACATCCACAATAACCCAGCCGCGTGTAACATTTGCAGGTGTAACTAGCGTTGTTTTCTGGTTATTCATAAGGACGCAGGCTTATAGGAAATTTGTCATTTAAGTCAAGGGAAAATACGGCCAAAGGCATACAGCAAACGGCTCGCTCACTTCCTTCGCTTACTGCATACGGCTTAAAGCACCTGTTTTTAGCCGTAAGCTGTTAGCCGTAAGCTGTTTGCTGTATGCCCGAGCCTTCGTTATTTAACCGGGGAAAGCTCCCTTAGCCTCTCTATTATTCCAGGAAGGTGCTTTAAAACATGATCTATCTCAGCTTTAGTGTTGTAGCGGGACAAAGAGAAGCGGATAGAGCCATGAGCGCGAGTAAAAGGCACTCCCATGGCCTTCATCACATGAGAGGGGTCCAAAGAGCCAGAGGTGCAGGCAGATCCAGAGGATGCGCAAATACCGACCTCATTCATCAAGAGTAAAATGGCTTCGCCTTCTACAGACTCAAACCCGATGTTCGTGGTATTAGGAAGCCTATGGTCCACATCGCCATGAACTATTGCTCTGGGAATACTCTCTACAATTCCTTTTTCCAGCTTATCCCTGAGTTTGGACACGCTCTTGCGCTCTTCGTCCATATTGGCTCCGGCTAACTCGCAGGCCTTTCCCAAGCCAACTATAGAAGCTACATTTTCTGTTCCGCCCCTGCGGCCTTTTTCCTGATGGCCGCCCACGATGAAGGGCGTAAATGGTGTGCCACGCCTAACATACAGAGCTCCTACTCCCTTGGGCGCATGAAGCTTGTGGCCTGAGATAGCTAGGTATGTGATGGGCACTTTTTTGAGATCAACAGGCAGCTTACCCACAATCTGAACAGCGTCGACATGAAGCGGGATACCGCGTTCAGCGCAGCTTTCTGCGATCCGCTCAATAGGGAATAGCACGCCTGTCTCGTTGTTGGCCCACATGATCGAGACCACAGCAACATCTCCTGTTAACGACCTTTCAAATTCCAAAAGATCTAGGCGGCCTGCTTTGTCAACAGGTAGAAATATGATTTCTTTACCTTTGCTTTCCAATTTCTTTGCGAGATTGAGAACAGCTGGATGCTCAACACTTGTTGTGACAATGCGATTTTTTTTGGGAGCAGCTGCTAGCCCTGCAAGAATTGCCGTATTGTCGCTTTCAGTTCCGCAACTCGTGAAAATTATTTCACTAGGGCTCTCTGCAGCAATAAGGTCAGCAACCTGCTCGCGGGCTCTATCTAAATGACGCGCAACTTGGCCACCAAACGTATGCATGCTAGATGGATTTCCCCACAGATCTGTGAGAAATGGCATCATGGCGTTGACCACTTCAGGTGCTATCTGTGTGGTGGCGTTGTTATCCAGGTACACGGTTTTCATTTACGGACCTCCTCAACGCGCATGGTGGGGGAGATCTCTTTGTGGATTTCCTTTTCGATGAATTGCCGCATAGTGGTTGTTGCAGAAGGGCAGGTTTCGCACGCGCCTTTGAGCCTTACATAAATGACATTGTGATTGATGTCGATGAGATCGATATCACCGCCATCCTGCTTAAGGGCAGGGCGGATTCTGGTTTCGATGAGCTCTTCGATTTTATGCATCTTTTCGATGTTGCTAAGCTGGGGGCCGGTTTCGCTCGGTGCGCTAGGCGAAGCGCGTGTGCCTGCGAGTATCTCCTTGATGCGGTCATGGCACATGCCACATCCGCCACCAGCCTTGGTATAGTTGGTGACCTCTTCTACAGTATGAAGATCGTTTTCAGCTGCAACTCGGCGGATTTCATTTTCAGTAACTCCATAACACTTGCAGACTACCGCACCTTCCAGCGTGCGTGCTTCGACGCCTTCGCCGCGATAGTTGGCGATAGCTGCATCCAGGGCTTCGCGGCCCATGACCGAGCAGTGCATCTTCTCCTCAGGCAGTCCACCAAGATACTCTGCTATATCCCTGTTTGTAACTGTAGCGGCCTCCTCTATGGTTTTACCCTTTATCATCTCAGTAAGAGCTGAGCTGGATGCGATCGCCGATGCACAGCCAAAGGTCTTGAACTTTGCATCTGCAATCCTTCCATCTTTGCCTAGCTTAAAGGTAAGCCTCAGCATGTCGCCACATGCTAGAGAACCTACTTCTCCTTCTCCATCAGGATTTTCAATCTCTCCGACATTTCTAGGATGCAGAAAATGATCGATCACTTTTTCCGAATAATTCCACATTATTACCTCCAAAAAATCCAAATCGGGACGTCATTGCGAGGAGCATTTAGCGACGAAGCAATCCCCCTGCTCACACTGTTCTTAAGGGGATTGCTTCGCTTTCGCTCGCAATGACATGCGTTGCTTACCAATTATAGCAACGGACCCATAAGAGGAGAAACATCACCGCTTTTTTTCATGCAAATGTGGCAAACTTCTTTTTCCATTGTCATGCCACACTGATCACATTGATTAAGCTGCTTTAGGACAAGATCTATCTGTTCGATTCCTTCTTTTAACTTTTCTATTTTATCTTGGAACTCCTTTTTTCTAAAAGCCAAAGCGCTCTTTAGGCTGCGCAGGGCATTGGAATCGACATCGTCATTGCGCTTTCCAAGAAGGGTGCGAATCTCTTCCAGAGTCATGCCCAGGTCCTTAAACCGTACGATCATCCTGATAAGGTTTACGTCGTGTTCAGAATATTTTCTAAATCCCCCATCTGTACGAGATGGCCTTAACAGTCCAAATTCTTCATAATAGCGAATGGACCTGGATGAGACACCCAGTTTTTGTGCAATGTCTCCAATATGATAAGTGTTTAGCTTATTATCCATCAGCGCATGCATAACCAACCTTTACGTTAACGTCAAGTTTAATAAAAAGGCAAAACATGTAAGTTCAGTATCTTGTATATCTTGTAGGTCACCCCTAGGGGTGGCCTACGGTTATTCCCACGTCGCATTTCTACTGAGCGGCGACAGGAGAAAAAATATCACACAACTTCTTCCAAATTTGGCCGATAATTTAAACAAGAATAACAGTCGGGGGATGGAAAAAGAGGATGAATGATCAGGATTACTGCCCCATCGATGATTTTTGGTGTCGGGATAGGCTTACTGGGTTGTTTACCTCAAGTGAAGTCTCCAAACAGCTCTTACGACACCCTACTCGACAGAACCCATCAGACGTCGCATCAAGGCCGCACCCTGAAAATTCCGAATTTAAGAGCCAGCAGAAATCCCTTGTTTGACTGGAATGTGAGGAGCAAGACGATGACGGTCCGGGTTCATCAGGCAGAACCACTTAAGATCGCATCGCGCCGCGCAAAGTGGCGTTTGAAGGTGACTGCGGATTTGGATTCAAAATCGGGTAGTTTTGTATCTGTCAAATCGCCGACCCCAGGTGTAAAATTGCTAAGCGCGCGGCACTCCGGACATAAGTACGAGATTGAACTGGAAGTTGTCGCCCCCACGATGTGCCCGCTGCGCAAGGGTGATCAGAAGGTTGAACTTGTCTTTGACATCGAGTCAAGCAGTGGAAGAAAGCAGCTCTCCACTGTCGTGGACGATCAATGCTTGGTCGGGGAGATTGTCGACAGTCTAGATTTAGAGCCATTGGCACGACTTGCCGAGAAACATGCCTTTGACCCGGTCATCGACCAATTGTTGGACAAGGCAGCGCCTTATCCAGTATCCGATGTGAATGCGGAGGTTAAAAGACTTTTAAAATGGGTCAATTTCAGCAGGAAATTGGTACTCGAGGATCCGCCGGCGATCGTGGGTAGCTGGTTTGGCACGGCTTACATCCTCTCACCAACACAAACATTGCGGTTGGGAGGAGATTGTGAAGATTGGTCTCTTCTGGTGTCGGGATTTCTTGCGAGACGAGGCTACCAAACGTCGCTACTTTATGGAGCAGGTCATGTTTGGGTTCGTGTGCGAACGGACCAGAAGCCGAATTCCTATGTTGATATCGATCTGTTAATACCAGTTGAAGCTGGGCGTCATCCATTGGAGGTGACGTTGGCAGTAAAGTGATTGATGAAATTGATTTAAAGAAAAAGTTAAACTTTGCGGGCGTAATCAGGCATATTTGAAGCTAATTTTATTGAAAAAACCTCGATGATTGATTGTGTGTAGCTGAGTACTGCAGGCACATAGTTTTGGGTCTCTTTATAGGGCGGTATCTTGTTGCCATATTTTTCTACAGCGCCTTCACCAGCATTATATCCAGCCAGCGCCAATTCGACTTTTCCGTCAAAGCGATCAAGAAGCCAGCGTAGATATTTAGTGCCACCCTCGATGTTCTGGGCAGGGTTGTAGGAATTGTTAACTCCAAAGCGCCTGGCTGTGGCTGGCATAAGTTGCATGAGGCCGCGTGCGCCACAGTGAGACTTGGCCCTGGGATTTCCACCTGATTCCTGAAGAATCACTCCACAGATGAGCTCGACTGGCACTTTGTGGCGACGGGCAGCGCTTTCGATGAGCGGTGCAAATTTGGCAAGGCGTTGTGCATGAGTCATTGATAAGTTGCGAGATCTTGCAAATTTTTGAGTATGACGTTTTTGCGGAGATGCTGCACGCTCTGTTAACTCTGTGATCTTAGGTGGTTGATGACGCCTGCTGCCCCGACGTTTGGCAACTATACCTTCTTCTTTGGAAGAGGATGACATCTCGGACAAACGCTTCTTAAAAGCCTCTGCTTCTTCGGAACCAGCCTTTTTACCGGCCTTTTTCTGCTCCACAAAGCTTGAGAAACGTTCAATAATTCTGCTTGTTCTAGCGTTTTCGTTCATAAGAGTATCCACAGATATTATCGGCAGCAAGGGGGGCAAAAGTTGCCCCAAATTCATTTTATCATGAAAAAAGGCAAATTGAGCATAATTAAGGCTTAACTACTTGAAAATGCGAGAAAAGCGAGACACACGAGAAAGATGAGAATCGTTGCTGGCGTTTCTCGCGTTGCTGGCTTTGCTGGCAGGCATTTCATTCTACTACCGGTGCACCCGTCTCAGCAGGAGTTATATAGAAGAACCGCTGTTCCTTAATTTCCCGGCGTGAGAGTTTATCCCGCAAAGTTATGGTTACCGTGTAGCGGCCTGGCTGTGCCTTGTCAGGCAGCGAGATGTTGTTTTCAAATCGAATAGGGCCCTGTTCGCTAAGTTTTTGATTGAAGTCATTTATGTTTTGTAACTTCAGGCCTACAGATCCATCTGGATAACTAATATTAAGATCCTCCTGAACCCATGCCTTGCCGTCCTTTAATGTAAAGCCACCCACATCAAAAACCATATATAGCATCTCGCCTGGCTGTAAAATAGCTGGTTTGCGCTCAGAATCAGGGCTTTCTGCTGCAAAAATAAAATTTCTGATCCCTAAATTCCTCATGCGCACTTGTTCTAATTTTTGGCTTGTAGTTTTTACGTCCAGAGACGGCAGGAAGTTGATTTCAAAATCGCTCTTTAAAAGATTGGTTCTGTTGCTCGAGCCTGCGTAGAGCACAGCTGCAGAAACTATGACAACGCATACTAGTCCAATTAGTCCCCTCCATTCGCGGGACACTGCAATTACAAGCGAACCAGCTGCAGTATCGCCTGGCCGCTGTTTGCGCACAGCAAACATGCAGGTGAGAAAGCCTATGGGGTTGCAATCAAAGATGCGCCAGAGGTTTCTGATGAGTGCCGTGGAAAGGTCTATGCTGCTTCCATCCTCATGACAGATGGTGAGCCCAAAAATCCATTTGCCAGGCGATGTATACGTTAGCCATTCTGGCAAAGTGATAAAAGCCAAGAGAAGAAGCGGGAATAACACTACCATGATCATGCTTACCAGCGGCTGATCTGGTGAGAGCATAAGTGCGTATCCAAATGAAAAAGCCAGTATGAGTGCCAAGTCAAAGATAAAAGCTATGGCGCGCCTGGTCGCGCTTGAAACGATATCGAGCGAAAGTGCATATTGCCTGGATGGCCGACCAAGCTTTCTTATGACCACGGTTCCGCCCACAAGATCGCCCAGCCTTCTGTGCCACGCAGACCACTCCATGCATGCTAGAGGTATGAGTATGGGTGATAAAACTATATCGATGGGAAGCAATATGGTCCTAAGAGCAGCAGATGCTAGGGAAGCAGGAGAGCCATCGAGTTTTCGAACAGTCAGATGGCAGAGAAACTTACCTATGCTGGCTGAAAAAGCGAACTCCTGAAGCGTAAACCATAGAAAAGCTACTAAAAGGAAGATGCCGTTGAAGATAAGCCCGCTTTTGCCCCATGCTGGAATAGGACCAGCAGCGCTTCCAAAGGCGATGGCGCGATATGGCAGCAGGAGAAACCAGTATATGCAGTAAAGCAGTGCAAGATCGATAAACAGGGCTGCGAAACGGTCTTTGACATCAGCTATGAGCATTCCGCCTGCTGCTGCACGAGGCTCATAAGCAGGATGGCGTTCGCTGATCTCAGCGCCTTTTTCCCTGGTTAAGTCTTCGTCGAAATCAGTGGGTATTTCGCCCACGTCGATGAGATCTGTACCGTTGAATTTATTTTCGTCGCTTGCCATATCAGCTCCTTGCGGCTGCGCTTAACAGTTTAGGTGTTTGAACCTTTGACTCACCTGTCATTGCGAGGAGTCCGCCAAAGATCGTTGGCGGGCGACGAAGCAATCCCCGTTAAACCTGTGTTTGCATGGGATTGCTTCGGTCATTCTTCCCTCGCAATGACAACACTGGCTGTAAGATATGAACATTATTCAAACACCTAAACTGTTAAGGCTGCGCTTATGCCTTGTAAGTGTTTTTTTGCAAACGCAACATCATCGGTGATGATGCCGTCAATTTCAAGTGACAAGCAAGTGTCAAATTCATCTGGCTCGTTTACAGTCCATGCATAGACCTCACCCAGCTTCTTCATCTTTTTTACAAGGCTAGGCCAAAGCGCTTTCATGTATACGTGCAGAGCACACACTTGTTCATGTTTAGCAAAAATAGAAAGCGGGAAAAAGGGAAAAGGTGTTCTCTTTACAATGAGGGCGCGCGGTATCGTGGGAAAGCGGTGTTTGAGTTCCTTTATTATCTTGAAGCTGGAGGAGGATATCACGATTGGGCCGTGCATCCTTATGTCGGATATTATCCCACCTATGAGCTCTGCTGCGCTTTTCTTCATGCCGGCTTGGGCTTTTATCTCTACGATAGTGAGAACGTCGTGGCGCGACATGAGCTCTAAAACCTCAACCATGGTGGGCATGGTGATGCCAGCTGTTGATGTATGGAAATGGCTGCCTACATCAAGGGCGCGCACTGTTTCAAAAGGTGTTGAATGCACATAACCGTTAAAATGCGTAAGAATTGACAGGTCGTCGTTGTGGGTGACCACAGGCACCTTGTCGCTGGTGAGCAGCACGTCGAACTCAATGCCGTCTGCACCAAGATCCAGCGCCCTTTGAAACGCTGGCAAGGTGTTTTCTGGTGCTTCGAGACTTGCTCCGCGATGTGCGATAATGCGGGGCAGCCTAGGATGAATGGATACGTCTTTAAATCGTTTAATATCAACAGGTTCCATATGATACATCATCCTTTAGCTTCTAGTTTATTAATATCCATGTTGCCCAGCTCGTATTGGCATATGGCCATGGCAGCCACTGCAGCGGTTTCGGCGCGGAGTATCTGTGTGCCTAAGCTTGCTGGGATGGCGCCGTGCGAGAGTGCCACTCTGAGCTCATCTTGGGTAAAGCCTCCTTCAGGTCCGATAACGATCAATCCTTCCTTTGAAGCCTCATCATTCAATCTGTACTCCTTCCACACCGAGCGCAGATCGCATTTTTGTTCGCCTTCATACAAGAGGATGGTTGGGCTGAAGTCAGAAAACATATTGCATAGCTCACCAAACTCTACAGGCGTATCCACGCAAGGCTTTAATGGAAGTCCGGACTGCTTTGCTGCTTCCACAGCGATTTTGCAAAGACGCGTGAGCTTGCGGCTTAAATCCCCATGATGGATTTTTCTAACGGTCCTGGCTGAATTGAACGGAATGATGTGGCGACATCCGAGTTCCACGCATTTTTGTATTGCCCATGCCAACTCATTGCTTCTTATCGAGGCAATGGCAAGGGCAGGGGGTTCTAAACCCTCGCGGCGTTCGACCAGGGCTTCGACAGATAACTTTATGCTGCGGCCTTCGGAATTTAGGATGGTGGTGCGAAATGATCTGCCTGAGCTATCAGATAGGATGAGCCAATCGCCTGGCTTAAGCCTTAACACATCTGAGATGTGGTGCGCATCGCTGCCGCGTATCTCAATAGTCAATCCCGTCTCTAGCTCCTGATTTACAAAAAATTGAGGCATATTATTTTTATACCTTGCTGGCCTTGCTTGCGCCTGCCCTGAGCGAAGTCGAAGGGTTGCTGGCTTTTTCCATCTGAATACAACTCCATTCTCCCTTTCTTTGTGTATCCACTATGTCAAAAGCATCGGAGTATGCATCAAAAATTTCTTGTTCCTGATCAAGTGTGATTCCAGACAGGATGAGAATGCCGCCTTGTGCAACACGAGTAGTCAAAGCTCCTTTAAGGGCTATGAGTGTGGAGAGTAAAATATTTGCGATGACGATATCGAAGTTTCCCGAAACCTCATTGAGGTTATCTAGAATCGTAGTGCCAGAGCAGCCGTTTATTTCTAGATTTTTGCGAGCAATTCTTAATGCGTCAGGATCATTATCCACAGCTATGAGGTTTTGGATATTCAGCTTATTAGCGATAATTGAAAGGATGCCGCTTCCAGTTCCCACGTCAAGGAGAGAAAGGTGCGTCGTGGGTCTATAATTTATTGCACTAAGCAGAGCTTGGGCACACAGACGCGTGGTCTCATGAAGGCCTGTGCCGAATGCCATACCCGGATCTAAGCTTATTACGACCTCATCAGGCTTTTTTACATATTTCTCCCAGCTAGGCACCACCACAACGCCTTTGGCAATCGGAAAGGGTTTGAAATGCTCACGCCACTTTGCGTTCCAGTCTTTTGCAGGCTCGAGTGCAACTTCAACGCAGGCGTTACTAAGCTCAGGAAAGCGTGTAAACGAAGCGCAGATAATGTCGCGCAATTCGGGTTTTTTATATTGATTAGAGTTAAAAAAGGCGATGAGGCGAATCTTGCCCTTTGTCTCGCAATCCTCTTCGATGGATCCAAGCGAGCCCAGCTCAAAAAGCGCATATGTGGCTATCTCAAGCGCTTGCGAATCCACCTCGATCACAGCTCGGTATGTATTCTTAATCGGCATAATTAATTTTGTTAAGCTGAGTAATTGGTCTGTATATGTACTCCAAATCTGTGGTAGCGCGAGAAAGGCGAGACAGGCGAGAAAAGCGAGACCGGTTCTACCTTTCTCGCCGATCTCGCTGGTCTCGCCTGTCTTGCTGCTAACGACGAGCTAAGCGAGTCGTTTGCTCTTGTCATTAACATGTGTTAGCTTGCCCTGCAAGGCGCGAAAGGAGGTTTTGTGATTTTCAGATGCCCTCAGTGTAACAAAGAATTTCAAGCCCATCATTCAGGCCTTGTCATGTGCCCATTGTGTAACACCCAGGTTAAGGTGAAGGTGCTGCCGACCGAAGGCACAGCATGGGATATAGAGAAGCAGGGGAGGTGGCTGGACGCGTTTATCGCAGTCATCAAGATGTCCATAGCTGACCCAATAAGGCACTTTGAAGGGGTGGCGGCAGGCTGTGGGTGGCTAAGGCCTTGGATATTTGCGCTCATCATATCTGCAATAGTGTTTTTGATAGCAGCTGCATACCAGCTAGGCTTTCAAATGCTTGCTGCGAGTACTGAGTTTGCTGCTGAGTTTGCAAGTCCATTTGCGCTTATGTCAGTTCCGTTCTCTGTGTTCTTCCTCATTATGTTTGCAATAGTTGGTGTGCCTGTTGGCACGACTTTAGCGCTTCTGGTTCAGGCAGGCATTTATCACCTTTGTCTCATGCTCCTAGGAGCTGTCAGGCGCGACTTTATGTCTACGTTTCGCGTTGTTTGCTATGCGGTTGGACCGCAGCTCTTTCAGATCATTCCTCTGTTAGGTGGTATGGTGGCTTGGGTTTGGCAGGTTGTGCTCACGGTCATAGGCATCAAGGTGGTTCATAAGACAACCTATAGTCGAAGCGCTGTTGCGGTCTTGTTGCCGATGCTTATTTGCTGCGGCATCATCATGCTCATCGGCATGGCTGTGGCCGGCGCCATTTTTGCCGCAGCGCTATCTGCAGCACAATGAGCAAGCAACGCCAGCAACATTTCTCGCCTTTCTCGCGTGTCTCGCCTTTCTCGCTCTATTCAATTGGCCCTACCAAATCCTTTCAGCCTCATCTCTTCGAGTATTTCCAAAGCTTTCGGATCTTTACTTGCGGTAAGTAGGATTTCGGCAAGCTTTTCAGAGCCTGTCCATCCATCGTCAAAAAGCACGACCCTTGCTGTTGGTACAGGCTTTGATCTGGCTATAATTTTCAGCGATTTGGTCCAGGGAGAGTCGAGCTTTTCAAGCGTTGCTGTTTCCATTGGCGTGAGTATTGCTGATGCCTTGATGCTGCCATCAGCGATTTTCTTTATCTTCGCAAAGATCTGATCAGTCTGCTCAAGAGTTGCGTTTACAGAGATGTCCGGAAAGAGATTTTGTTTTACATAGTTCAGCTCTAGCGGCTCGCTGGTAAAGATTATGCTTTCTGGAGCTTGGGACGTGCTTGTGCACATTAGGCCATAACGCTCAGTTTTACCGCCTTTGGGCAGGGGAAGTGTGGCCAGCATAACTTTTGCATTGCCCAATTTTGTCCTGTTTTGCATCCAGGCAGCAAAACTCACAATGCCTACTTTTGGCTTTTTCTTCATTATATAGTCCAGCCCACCCTCGACCGTATTGTAATAATGTCCAGTGAACGAGGTGGATGTCATGCTTTGACTTAGGTAATCCAAGAACGCATCAAGCACAGGTTGAGCTTCTTCGGTTGAGCCTGCTTCTCCTGGATACCAGAACACTATCCTTATATCGCTGGTTTTTGCCTGTGATGCATGCACGAAAATGAATGTTGCAAGCAATGCAATGAGGATCTTTATTTTGTTCATCTTTTCCCCCTGTAGATTTCTCGTGATTTTGAGACCATGCGGCTATGATGTCAAGCCACCAAAAATCAGCCAGCAACGCCAGCAAAGCAAGCAAGGCCAGCAACGTTGCTAGCGTTTCTCGCGTTGGTTTACGTGGGTTTGTTGACGGCTTAACCACGCTATGTTAGCAAATAAAATCGTTTTTTAGATAGAGGATCCAAAACATGAAGAATCCCACTATTAGCGGTTTGAACGAAACTCCTTATGAAATTTCTATAATAGTGCCTTTTTTTAACGAAGGCGATAATGTTGCGCAGCTATATGATGAACTTTTGGCATCGCTTGAGCCTCTGGGAAAGGCATTTGAGATCATAATCGTAGATGACGGCTCCACTGACGGAAGCGCCAGTCTCCTTGATGAGCTGGCTAAGAAAGACAGCCGTGTCAAAATCATACACTTTACCAGAAACTTTGGTCAAACAGCTGCCATGGCAGCTGGCTTTACCTATGCCAAAGGACGCATCTATATAGCTATCGATGCTGATAACCAAAACGATCCTGCAGACATAGCACGCCTTCTTAACAAATTGGATGAAGGATATGATGTGGTGTCCGGATGGAGAAGAAAAAGGCGAGACAACATTATAACTCGCAGGATTCCATCCATAATAGCCAACAAACTACTTTCAAGCGTTACTGGTGTGAGGCTCAAGGATTATGGGTGCTCGCTTAAAGCCTACCGTGCTGAATATGTTGATGCTATCGATCTTTATGGCGAGATGCATCGCTTTATTCCAGCATATGCTCACATGGCAGGCGCGCGCGTAGCCGAGATAGATGTGGGCCATCGTCCGCGCACAAAGGGCACATCAAAATACGGTCTCACAAGGGTTTTCAAAGTCCTTATGGACCTAATAACAGTGAAATTTCTCATAAGCTATGCCAAGAAGCCTGGATATCTGTTTGGAGGATTTGGGTCTGTTCTTTGCTTGGCAGGCATGGCATCAGCTGTGGAAGTCATTGTCGAAAAGTTTGTAAGCGGCACGTTTGCCCACAAAAATCCATTTCTTCTGCTGGCGGTATTTCTGTTTATGATTGGCATTCAGCTCATACTCATGGGACTCATAGCTGAGCTTTTGGTACGCACCTATCACGAGTCACAGGGCAAACCGATATATTTGGTAAGAGAGACGGTGAATTTTATCTAATATCCAATTTCCACTGCTGTCGCGTTAGAACTGCTTGTTTTTTATGGATGTCATTGCGAGCAAAGCGAAGCAATCCCCTTATAACCTCTGTTTGCGGGAGATTGCTTCGTCGCTAAACGCTCCTCGCAATGACACCTAGACATGAG
>JBDRBN010000124.1:0-2157 GCA_043822785.1 Pseudomonadota bacterium | reverse complement strand
CAATTGTGCCTTCTTCCGGAGAAAATGTGAACGCGCCCAGATTATCAAACTTTGTCTCACGTACAAAATCCAAAAGTTCCTCAAACTCCTTGTCGGTTTCCCCTGGAAAACCGACGATGAGACTTGTGCGCAATACAACTTCAGGAATCTTCATGCGCAATCGTTCGATAAGCTCTTTAATCTCACGACCATTACCTTTTCGCCGCATGTCGGTAAGCACTCTGTTGTTTATGTGCTGTATGGGAATGTCCACGTATTTGCAGATATGAGGATAATCGCGCATCACATCGATGACATTTTCAGGAAACTCATCTGGATAAGCATAAAGAAAACGTATCCATTTTTCATGTGGAAGCAAGGCAAGGCTAGAAAGCAAAGTTGCAAGATTTGATCCTATATCCTTGCCGTAAGCCGTGGTATCCTGCGCCACTAAATTCAGTTCTAAAACACCGCGATCAAGCATTGTTTGTGCTTCATGAATTACAGACTCGAGAGCGCGAGATCTCAAACGCCCTCTTATCTTTGGTATTATGCAAAACGAACACGGATGAAAGCAACCTTCCGCTATTTTGATATACGCGCTGTGCGATGGTGTAGCCTGAACTCTTGGCGTTTCATGATCGTATAGAAATTGAGGACGGCCCACATGCAAACTTTGTACGCCTTGCCACTCTTTTATCAACTCTACAATCCGCATGAACTCACCTGCGCCTACGAACAGATCCACTTCGGGAAAAAGTTTGTGCACTTCGCCACTGTAACGCTGAGGAAGACATCCTGCCACCACGAGCATGCGGCATTTGCCTTCGCTCTTATGCTGCGACATGTCCAAAATCGTGTCTATCGCTTCCTTTTTTGCATCTTCTATGAATGCGCATGTGTTTACCACTATCACCTCTGCATCTTTCGGATCAGCGATCAAAGAAAAGCCTTCTCGTAAAAGAAGGCCCAACATCACCTCTGAATCAACGAGATTTTTTGGACAACCAAGAGATACAAAATGAAGTGAGGTCATAATTCAGTAAGCTCCAGAACTCATAAGCTTTATTTGTAAATAAGACGTTTGGCAGCTGAAGTTTTATTTATCATATCATGGTATAAATACCAGGTTGTAAGGAGATCTGCCTCCGCTATCCACTGCATTTCCAATTCTGGATAATGTACCTGAAGAATCATAACTAAGAATTTGAATATCGTTTGATCCTGCATTTGCCACAAAAATCGTGCTATGATTCGTGTCAAGAGCGAGTGCCACAGCCTGTGTTCCTCCGGCATCGCTCGCCAGTCCGTTTCTGCTAATTTGCGTTGCATCAGCAGAATATGTAAACGATGCGACTGTGTTGCTTGTTCTGTTTGCAACAAAAAGAAATCTGTTAGAGGTGTCTAATACAATGTCATAAGGCTCGGTGCCGCTGGGATCAAAAGGTGAACCTGCAATTTGAGTAAGTTTCCCATCTGCATCGTAGCTCATCACACTTATGTCGTTGGATGTGGAATTGGCCGCAAACAAAAACCTATGACCCATATCAAGAGCAAGTGACGCTGGTGCAGCGCCCCCTACTGCGGTAGGTGAACTTGCTACCTCGGTAAGCACGCCCTGAGAGTCATATGAAAAAACAGACACGGTATTGCTGCCTGAGTTTGCAACGAACAAGAGCCTGGCGGAATCATCCACGATAATATCCAAAGGATCGGTGCCGTCAGCGCCGGTTACGCCTAGAAAAGTCAGATCACCGGTATCGCCGCTGTACGAGAATGCAGACACACTGCTTGATCCGAAATTCGCGGTAAACAGCAATCTTAGCGATTGATCTGCCGTACAGGCTATGGGTCCGATGGCACCAGCAGCAAAAGGCGAATTATCGATGGAGGTAATGTTTTCATTAGCTGCAGAGTATATAAACGAAGAAATGGTGGAGCTATTACCGTTTGCGACAAACAGATAATCATCGGATGTGCCAAGCGCCACACCGCGGGGTGCCAAGCCTTGTGCGGCGAACGGAGAGTTGGAAAACGCCTCCATGGTCTCGTTTGCGCGATCTACGTCGAACAAAGAAATGTCACCTGAATCTCTATTGATAGACGCAAGCATACTCCTGTATGTAAAACCTCCGACACGGGTGACGGTCTCGCCATCGGCAGTTGTGACAGTTACAT
>JBDRBN010000123.1:0-31035 GCA_043822785.1 Pseudomonadota bacterium | reverse complement strand
ATAACGAGGCTTGTGCAGATGAACCTCTTTCGAAAATTGTCGCTCGGCGATCTTCTCCATCGCAAATTCGCACGCTTCAAACCGCCGAACGTTCAGAATCAATTGGCATTTCAACTACTTTAAACCGGACACTACTGAGTTGCGCACTTTTTTTACAAAAATCAATTTCATGTGAAATATCAACTGGTTACGCAGTTTTATGGATCTTGCCTGAGTTTTCGCCTATTTTTAATTCTCATATTTACCGTAATTTATGGTTGTTATTCACATAATTACGCTTACAACAGAAAAAATATAAGCATTGTCTTCCCGAAGATAACAACATATTCCATTAACGTGAAGAATAGGACTAAATATAGAGCAATAACAGGAAAACAACTAAAAGAAGCCCTTTCTTACATTCCCTTTAATCACAGAAAGTTAGTGGAAGGAAAATTTCAATTGTTGGCACATCAAATGGCAGATGGACAAGGACGCGCCATTGATGCCCATTATGACGAAGCCAGTGATACAATCTTGATATATGCATTTACTGAAAGTGAGATAAGGCATGGGGTTCATTTAGAAACGATTTGGCATGAGGTGGGACATGTAGTATTCATTAAAACATTAAAACGGAAAACGCGCTTACAATGGGAGCAGGTTCGAAACAATGATGCTCCGTTCCCGATAATTCTTTCTGATATATATTCGAGAAAAATGATTTGGGAAGAGGAGTTTTGCTTTACTTATGCTCTGCTAATAAGAGAACGTTTTTACGAGAGGAACGGCATGAAGAGTAAACTAAAAAAGACAAAGCAATCGGCAAACGAAATCCCCCAGCGTTCTGATTTTACAAGAAAAATTATCCAGATGGCAGATAAAAAAAATGACAAGCCTGTATGTTACCGCGAAGCAATGCGGCGCTTTGACGTTTGGGCTGGCAAGCTGAAGTAGCACTATTCATTCATATCAAGATCTGGGAATCAGACACATCAAAGGCAAGCTATACAAAAAAATAAGGCCGATGCTGAATCAAGCCCATCGGCCTTTGAATCTATTATCTGTAATAACAACTAAAACGAAAAACGCACACCAACGTCGGGATAGATTGTTCCACCAAAATTGTCATCACCTGCAAAAGTCCACAACGCATTAGCACCAACGAACCCTTCGATCCAGTCCACTCCGTAACTAACTCTATTATTCCCAAAAACGGACATACCCATCTCGTTTAGTGAATTGGATTCTCCATCTAACATCAGAGAGGAGCCCCCAAGACCAAGGGCACCAGAAAAACCAAGAATAGATCCACCATCAAACTCAACCAGCAGTCGATTAAACCTCATGCCGGCTGAAAAATTCCATACTAAACCGTTCATCTCTTCTAGACCCATTGTTCGCGCGCCGTATTTCGTAGTGATAGGAAACATGCTAGTTTGAACATCAACACCAACCACAGAACCAAGAATGGGTAGAAAAAGACTTTCAGCTCCTACACTTAGCCCAGGCCCAGCTAATTCCATATCATAACAAGCTGGCTCACTAAAATTTTCGAATTGATGACTTACTAAGTACGCAACCGGAATTACACTAGCCTTAACAGCCATTTCATTGTCAGCCATTTTATCCTCCTGCCCCGCCCTTGCCGCCCCTACTGTTTATGGACATTGAGGATCAACATCGTGCTCATACCCTATTATCGTCGTTTTTTTTTTTTTTGGTTGCGCACTTTTTGAATAAAAATTTAATTTTGTATATATATCAACAGGTTGTGTGATCACAAAAACATATAGTTGGTAATTTTGTGATTTTTATCTGTCTTTTTGTTTTTGTTAAAGCTTCGTATTCTCACAATATTCGTCGAATATTCGTCGAATATTCGACGAATATTTATTGACTTTCGTTTATAGCTCCAGCACCCTGGATCCATGTGTGCCACAAAGGGCCTCTCTCTCCAAGTTTTGATAAACGAAGGTGAAGGTCAAAAGATTGAGTTTAAAGAAAGCGCCTCGGCGCTGGCATCTGATATGGTCGCATTTGCTAATGCCAATGGCGGCCATATCTTTATAGGCATAACAGATAATGGCCACTTAAGTCCCGCAACGCTTACCAAGCGTCTTCGAAGTCAGATCATCGACATGGCGCGAAACTGCGACCCTCCCATTAAAGTAAAAGTCTTAAGCGATCCGTCACATATCATCATCATCGATGTCCCGGAGGGACCTGATAAGCCATATCGATGCAAAGAAGGTTTCTTTCTGCGCATCGGACCTAATTCCCAAAAATTGACACGCGATGAGGTGGTCTCTCTGATCCATCATGCGGGTAAAATACGCTTTGACGAACTTGTGAATGAAGACTTTGTGTTCCCACGGGACTTCGATCCCAACGCCTGGAATAATTTTAAGGGGCTCGCTGGTTATCCCTCAACGATGAAGGCCGAAGATGTTCTCGTCAATATAGGCGTAGCATCACATCAGGAGCAAAAACTCCTTCTCACTAATGCTGCAATTCTTTTTTTTGCAAGAGACCCACAGTTCTTTCACCCCGAAGCCAAAATTACTTGCGTCAAGTATCGAGGTGAATCCCGCTACGATATCACAGATCAGCGAGACTTTAGAGGTACAATTCTTACACAGCTAGACGACGCCATGGCATTTTTCAACCGTTACAATGCGAGACAGATCAAGATCACGGGGGCGCCAAGACATGAGGAATGGGAAGACTACCCCACAGTGGCAGTTCGGGAAGCTGTGATCAACGCCCTCGTTCACAGAGATTATTTCTATGATTCATCGCATATCTACATGCACATCTACGATAACCATATGGAAATCGACAATCCAGGAGGCTTAATCAGAGGGCTGACATTGGAAGAACTGGGATCAAAGGCGGCAAGGCGAAATCGCATGCTGGCCGATCTCATGCAAAGGGCAGGATTTATCGAGAATGCAGGAACAGGAATTATGCGTATGAGGAAAGCATTGAGCGACAACAACAATCCATCGCCGGACATTTCTGCAACAAATTTCTTTTCTGTAAAATTTCTCATCCGCCCAAAGGGTTTGACCGGGGAACAACTCACCGACCGTCAGAAAACGCTGTATGCTTTCATCTCCCAAAGGAGGATCGTTTCAAAGAGAGAGTGCCAAGAGGTCATTGGCGTTGGGGCTGATACAACACTAAGCGAGCTCGCCGTGCTTATGGAAAAGGGTCTCATCAAAAAGACGGGAAGGGGTAGAGTCACAAGATACGTGCTCGTTTGAATGTTACGCAATGAACAGCATGAAACGTGTAGCACCGTTTACACAGCACCTTCTTTTCTCCTATGTATAACTCAACTTTATTAAGTTGACTTATCCCATAATGCTATATATAATATATAGTTATGAAGGCTAAAAAACAAAAGATTCTTGCCCGTTTTATGCGGTTTGGCGTGCTTCATCGTGAAGAGGTCAAAAACGACCTTGCTGTACTCAAAAAACTCCTTCGTGCAGGTCTGGTTAAAAAAAGCCGTAAACAAGGACGCGTGTTCTATGAGTTGACTGAAATTGCGCTTCCTATCATCGAACAATACCGCCGCATTATCCTTGAAGAGCTAAGGCTTCGGGCACTTCTTGATCGTGGTTTTGCCCTGGCAGCCGAAGATGTTCGTTTCCTTGACGAGCACGCGCCAGAAGCAGACGATTTCATGCTTCTTGGCGACTGGCAGCTTGCGCAACCGGTGGTGCCTGCACAGCTTGAGCTTGCGAAACTCAGGTTCTACAGCGAACGAGTAACCCCGCGCTCACGCAGAAAGAAGGCTGCATGAAGCACAATATCCCGGCAACGCGCGATGAACTGCTGCGCATCTTCACGCAGATCGATAAGCAACTTTGCTCTGAGAAAAGGACTATGCAAATCACTGTCCTCGGTGGAGCCTCCATTATTCTGCTTGGCCTTAGGGATCGAGCAACACTGGATATCGATATCGCAAACGTGGATGATGCTGCAGAGTTTCAAAAACTGTGTCGCAAAAAATCCATTCCAGTCGATATCATCACCGTTTCATCTACTGTTGATTTTGACTATGCGGAAACCGTAACTGTTTTTAACGGCAAGGCGCTCGTTGTGAGCTCTGTAACTCCCATGGATCTCATCCGGCTTAAGCTCGAACGATTCCGCAAACAGGACGCCGACGATATTGAAGCCATTATTGCAAAGACAAGTCTTCCTTACGAAAATTTTAAGCAAATAGTAGAGGACATGCTTTTGTACTACATAGGCAATCCTCGCGAAGTCTTGCTCTCCGCCCTCATCATTGCAGAGCGCCTATATCCGAAAGACGCGTCAGACTTTAAGACACTGCTCTCTTGATGTTATCTCTGTTATATATTCAAGAAAAAGGACGTATGTTACCGCGAAGCAATGCGTCGGCTTGATGCTTGGGCAAGCAAACTAAAACAGCCTAGTGTTGAAGTCTGGGAATCCGAAATATAATTGGCAAGGATTTTCCAGTGGTTGCAATCCTGGGTCCCAGGCAATGCGGCAAAACCACGCTCTCACATCAGTTTGCAGCAACACAAACAAAAGCGAGCGTGCACTTTTTTGACCTTGAAGATCCCCGGGATCTTGCACGCCTAGAAAATCCAACTTTGGCACTTGAACCCCTCACCGGATTTATCGTCATTGATGAGATTCAGCACATGCCAGAACTTTTTCCAGTGTTGCGGGTCATGGCAGACAAAAAAAGGGATGCGAGATTTCTTATTCTGGGAAGCGCTTCACCGCGCTTGATGAAGCATAGTTCAGAAACACTAGCCGGCCGCATTGCATTTTTGGAACTGGGCGGTTTCTCACTCGACATACTCAAACCAGAGGAAACAAGAAAGCTTTGGATGCGGGGTGGCTTTCCACGCTCGTTTCTTGCCCGCAGCGAAGCCGCATCCTTTGAATGGCGTGAGAACTTTGTGCGAACATATCTTGAACGCGATATCCCGAATTTGGGAATACAAATTCCGCCAAGGACCCTCAACCGTTTCTGGCTTATGTTGTCCCACTACCACGGACAACTTTTAAATGCCTCTGAGCTAGGAAAGAGTTTTGGTGCGGCTGACACAACAGTACGGCGCTATCTGGATATACTCGCCAGCACCTATCTCATCCGTCAACTGCAGCCATGGTATTACAATACAAAGAAACGGCTTATCAAAAGGCCAAAAATATTCTTTCGTGATTCTGGAATTTTTCATAATCTGACAGGAGTTGCCAATTTTGATCAGCTCCATACACATCCCAAGCTTGGGGCCTCATGGGAAGGATTTGCTTTAGAGCAAGTTATACAGCATCTTTCCCTGCAGGAAGATGAAGTTTTTTTCTGGGGAGTTCACACCGGCGCCGATCTCGATCTGGTTTTCCAAAGAAATGGCAAGATGTGGGGTGTGGAAATAAAATATAATGAAGCACCTACTCGCACAAAGTCCATGCTCTCAGCAATAGAAGAACTCTCGCTAAAACACCTTTGGGTAATATTTCCCGGACAGGGAACATATGCATTAGATAAAAAAATTTCCACTGTTGGTATCAACAGCCTAAGCGATCATCTCACTCTGTAACCACTTCTTTAATCTCTGGAAACTCGCTTTTTAGTTCTGCTTCGACTCCGGCCTTGAGGGTCATCTGCGAAAACGGACAGCAACCGCACGCGCCTGTGAGCTTTACGACTATGGTATTGTCATCGCGCACCTCTACCAGATCAATGCCCCCGCCATCTGCAGCCAATTTCGGCCTAATTCTCTCATCAATGATTTTTTCCACAGCTGTCTTATCCATGAATCCTCCTATATGAACAAATCCGTTTTGAACATATTCAATTCCATGCAGCAAGCGAAAACGAAGAACTTCGTTCAACAAGTGTCTCCGGAGATCCTTCGACTCCGCCGAGCACTCGGCATGCTGAGTGCTCGGCTTTGCTCAGGATGACTAGTCGGGCAAAAATTACCCGACTAGTCACTTTACTATCAACTTTTCATTCTGTATTATCGCACGCTCAAAAGGAGGAATTGTTATGACAAAAGCAGAAAAACGCGAGAAACTGAGCTGGTTTTTATTCATGATCGGATATTTTACTGCAGGATATCTAGCCATAAACTGGTTTTCACAGGCTAGAACAAATTTTTATAATGTCGGCTTTGGATTTGAAAACCAGATCCCGTTCATGCCCATATTCATTTTCGGATATCTTTTGGTCTATCTGAGCGTAATTCTGTTCTATGTGGTCATCGACGATATTAACGATTGGCAGCAAGGAGTGATCACTTTCTTAACATCGACAACCTTGGCTTATATAGTTTTTCTAATCTTTCCGGTACGCATGGACTTAAGGCCGGATCTCTACGTATATGCCGACTCATCAATACCGCTTGCTGTGACGCGCTTCTATTACTACATCGACGCGCCCTACAACCTGTTTCCGTCTTTGCATGTAACATATCCAGCCCTTGCAGCTTTAGTTGCCTGGAAAAATCATAAGACCGTGCGCTGGGTATTTGCTGCCATGGCTGTGGTTGTTGCTGTGTCAGTGGTTTTGGTAAAACAGCATTATATCGCTGATGTGGTGGCAGGCTTTGCCAATGCAGGCGTATGCTTCTTTGTGGCTGTGTATGCCCAGCGCTATCTAAAAAAGCGCGCTACAGCAAAAATTATAAAGACGCTCGAAGATGATTGCGAAGATCCCAGCACGCGCAAATGCACATGCGCTGGGTGAGTTCAGACCTTTGAATGTTTGACGAAAACAGTCTCGATTCCGTCCTCGAGCATGATCTCAAGATCTGCAAAGATGT
This sequence comes from Pseudomonadota bacterium, assembly GCA_043822785.1. Lineage (GTDB taxonomy): Bacteria > UBA10199 > UBA10199 > 2-02-FULL-44-16 > JAAZCA01 > JBDRBN01. The sequence continues at coordinate 24,232 of JBDRBN010000123.1, read as the reverse complement.
TGGGGGCCTCTTCTTTCATGATGCGAAACATGGCCACTGCGAGCTCGCGGATCTCTGCATCTGCATGAACTGAGCCGCGCATTTCAAAAAAATGGCGAAGCGCCCTGGCGTTTGCGGATATAAAGATCTTTGTCTCGCAGGCGTTGGGCAGAACCGAGCGCGCAGATTGCCTTACGATCTTTCTTCTATCGGTGCGAGCAAGCTCTGGGTGCTCTTTTTCAACATATGGATCAGATGCATCGGCAAGGTCCATATATGCCTTGTGTGCAACTTCCACCGCTCTTTTCCATTGTTCTAAAAGTTCTGGCTTATCCCTATAAAACGGTGGCACCACATAGCAGGCCTCGGATTCATCAATATAACGTTGACTTGCCTGCGAAAAACCGAAGCCGGCCCTGTGCCTGATGAGCTCGTGTGTGAGCGAACGGCTTATGCCTGTTACTAAAAAATTCCATACCGCGTGCTCGAGCACAGAACCATGGTGGCTGGATATGATCCTTTCCAGATAATCTGCGTTTGTCTTGCGGCCCTTGCCAAACGACATGTAGCAGGTTCTGCCTGCTGTTTCTGCTAGCACCTCTGCCGGAACATCGGTATCTGTTTCAAAATGAAGGCCCTCGTCGTCTAAAAAAGCGGACAGCATGTTCTTATCAACCTGCTGCCTCCCAACTAGATACACATGGGGTTCGGTAATGAATTTATCTTTTTTCATGTGGAGGTCCGCAGTGTTTCAGGAGATTGCTTCGGGCTTTGCCCTCGCAATGACTGTTACGTTTCTCGCCTGTCTCACGTTTCTCGCGTTACTTGCGTTTATGAACATCCCATCGAATTCCCACAGTTAAGACACCTGTAACACGCGCCGTTGCGCACTGTAACATGTCCGCACTGATCACAAAACGGAGCATCGCCCATCATTCCAGTAAGCTGTGAAGCTACATCAGATGCTGTGCGCTTGGCATTGGCTATGTTTACAACAACCCCTGCTGCAACGTCTGCCTCTTGCATTCCATCACCCGTTGTCTGTGCCTTTGGCTGGGAAACTTTTGCAATAAGCAGCGCGCTCTCATCTCTTTTATCTACCATATCAGCCTTTAGCATTTTATTTGTCTTGAGGAGAGCTGCATCTGTGCGGTTTAGGGCAGTGCTCGATTCCAGCTCCATCTTGAGGTCATCATCTTTTGTGGGCTTTACCTGAACAAAATCAGTACGGCCCATATATTCCATTCCCAGAACGCGGAACACATAGTCAATCACAGAAGTGGCTATCTTGATGTTTGGATGATCGCATACGCCCTGGGGTTCAAAGCGGGTAAACGTAAAGCAGTCTACATATTCCTCAAGCGGCACGCCATACTGGAGGCCAAGCGACAAGGCAATGGCAAAACAGTTCATCATGCTGCGAAATGCCGCACCTTCTTTGTGCATGTCTATGAACACCTCGCCAAGCGTTCCATCCTCGTACTCGCCAGTGCGCAAATAGACCTTATGGCCTCCAACCCTGGCCTCTTGCGTGAAGCCGCGGCGCTTTTTGGGAAGACGGCTCCTCTTAAGAACAGGTTGGATCTGTGTATGGATCTCTTCCGCAGCGAGCCCAGCCTCTGAATCCCTTGAATCCAGTTTTTTTTTAACCTCGCGGGCAGTGGCAGAAAGTGGTTGGGCCATCTTTGAACCGTCTCTGTACAGGGCAACTGCCTTAAGCCCCTCTCTCCACGCTTCGACATAGAGCTTTTCTATTTCTTCCTTTGTGGTTTCATTAGGAAGGTTTATGGTCTTTGATATGGCGCCGGACAAAAACTTCTGTGCCACAGACATCATCTTTATATGCGCAAGCGGCGCAATATATCTGGTGCCATAGGAACCGCACTTGTTTGCACAGTCAAACACAGGCAAATGCTCTGGCTTAAGATGCGGCGCGCCCTCTATGGTGAGCCTTCCGCATATGAGTTGGCCTGCATCCTCTATTTGTGCATCTGAAAAACCGAGCGACTTGAGAAGATTAAAATCAGGCGCCATGTACTGCTCTTCTGTAAGCCCAAAGCGGGCCATGGCTTCTTTACCAAGCGTGTATGAGTTGAACGCATAAGACAGGTTGAAGATGCCTGGCAGAGCGCGTTCTACCCGGGCAAGGTCTTCATCGTTAAAGCCCTTGTCACGCAAACTCTTGTCGTTGATGTGCGGCGCGCCTGCCAATTTGCTTGTGCCCTGCATGTAGGTGATGATGTCGTCTATCTGCTCTTGCCTATAACCCATGTTGCGAAGCGCCATCGGCACAGACCGGTTTACTATTTTGAAATATCCTCCCCCAGCGAGCTTTTTGAACTTTACCAGCGCAAAGTCAGGTTCAATGCCAGTGGTGTCGCAATCCATAAGAAGCCCGATCGTGCCAGTAGGAGCCAGCACCGTGACCTGTGCGTTGCGAAAACCTGATCTTTCTCCCTCGGCAAGGCATCTATCCCACTCGTCGCGCGCAGCTTTTGTTAGATATGCTGGGCAGTGACCTTGGGGAATTTCATAGGCAGCATCGCGATGCATGCGGATTACGTTCATCATGGACTCGCGATTCTTTGCATATTCGTCAAATGCGCCTATCTGGGATGCAATCTCAGCAGATGCACGATATGCAGCACCATGCATGATCGCTGTAATCGCAGCGCACAAAGTCCTGCCTTCATCCGAATCATAGGGAATTCCATTTACCATAAGTAACGTGCCCAGGTTGGCATAGCCAAGACCCAGGGGCCTAAACAGATGGCTGTTCTTGGTTATGGCCTCGGTAGGATAGGAGGAGAAGTCCACCAAGATCTCCTGAGCGATTATGAATATGCGGCAGGCATGCCTGAAGCCATCAACGTCAAACGTGCCTGTGGCTTCATCATAAAACTTCATGAGGTTGATGGATGCAAGGTTGCATGCGCTGTTATCTAAAAACATGTATTCAGAGCAGGGGTTGGAGGAATTGATGCGGCCTGATTCCTTGCTCGTATGCCACTTGTTTATGGTGGAGTCGAACTGAAGGCCCGGATCAGCACACGCCCACGTGGCCTCAGATATTTTGTGCATAAGATAGCGCGCAGGGATTTTTTCGTGAATCTCTCCTGTTGTACGCAGCTTTGTCTCCCATGGCTCGTCGTTGAGATACGCATACATGAATTCGTCGCTCACGCGCACAGAGTTATTGGAATTTTGGCCGGATACAGTTTTGTATGCTTCTCCGTTAAAATCAGCTGGATAACCCGCATCTATGAGTGCGCCGACTTTTTTTTCTTCGTTCATCTTCCAGTCTATGAAATCCATGATCTCTGGATGATCAGCATCCAGACACACCATCTTTGCAGCGCGCCTTGTTGTGCCGCCAGACTTTGTAGCTCCTGCGCCTCTATCAAGCACCTCGAGGAAGCTCATGAGCCCAGAGCTTGTGCCGCCGCCAGAAAGGCGTTCGTATTTGGAGCGAAGCGAAGAGAAGTTTGTGCCAGTGCCAGATCCAAACTTAAAAAGTTTGGCCTCGTTCTTGGCAAGTTCGAATATGGACATGAGGTCATCTGAAACCGATTGTATAAAGCAGGCAGAGCACTGAGGCCTTTCATATGAATTGGGCGTTTTCTTGTATTCGTTGGTCTCAGAATCAAAACACCAGTTGCCGCCGCTTCCTTGTATTCCATATGAATGATACAATCCGCAGTTAAACCACACCGGCGAGTTAAATGCGCCCACCTGATTGATGAGCATATAGGAAAGCTCGTCTTTAAAAGCAGCTGCATCTTCTTTAGTAGCAAAATACCCGCCAGCGTTTAACCCCGCATCAGCAATAGCGCTCACTATCCTGTGCACTACCTGTTTTGCAGAGGTCTCGTACCCCACACCAGGCACGCCGCGTTTTCTAAAATACTTTGATACGAGTATATCGGTAGCCAGCTGAGACCAGCTCTCTGGCACTTCTGATCCTTCCATGCGAAACACCAAAGAGCCGTCCGGATTAGTTATCAGGCTATCGCGTTTGATATATTTGAGTACATCGAGGGGGTCTTTGCCTACCTTGGCAAAACGCCGCAAAACGCTTAAGCCCACTGCCTTAGATGAAAGACGAGATTTAGTATTTTTTTGAGTGGACTTCGTAGCGCGAGCATAGGCTTTGGTGACCATCTATCCTCCAATTAAATAATCAGTGATTAGTGACCCGTAACCAGCAGGCTGGAATACAAATAAAGCTAGTAATTTCAAATGGTTGTCAAGTTTTACACCACTTATCCACCGATTTATCCACAACATGTTGTGTTTGATTAAGTTCTTAAGCCACTATATATTGTGGTGTCAAACCAAAAAAATCGTGTTTAGTGTTTTAACTTGATTGGATCGATAAATTGCAGATATAGGGACCTTTAAGTTTTTGCACTTTTTTTGCTATATGAACTTAACCTAAATCGTTATTGATTGTGTAATCGAGCTTTCATGAGATTTTGCTGTTATCGACGACGCGTAATGCCCTTATAAATGTATCTGCCATTGCCGTTGTTGTGAAATTATTACAAATAAACGATCGGGCGCGAAAGCGGAAGCGGGCACGATTCACGAAGTACGAGTTACGAAATACAACATACGAAAATTATGAGTCACTTCAAACAATACCAAGGAGATTCCAACGCGCCAGACGACCGCAATCTCGGTGATGAGTGGCTAGAGTGGAATGGAAGAGATGAAAAGCCGATAAGGCAAGGTCCTGGGCTTTTTATCTCCTTCGCCCTTTTGGTGACTGTCATAATAAACACCACAATCTGCGCGTTCGTTTATCTCACAACACCCAGACTTGCCACATGGTATGAAGGCCTTCCATTTTTTGCCTGGGGTTTTGCATTTCTGATAATTGCTATCAGTATCGTATGGTTTGTGCAATTCACCCTCACTGTTTTTACAAAACAGAAGCTCCTCTTCTCACCTGCAAAACTAGGCCCGCTCTTTGAGCTGACCTTTGCAGGTGTTTTTAGAATAGCAGACGTTTTTGGAGTGTCGCGTGATCGGGTCGGGCATTCTTTTGTGATGGTGTCGAATAATATATCCCGCGCGTTAAAGCCGCAGGGGAAAAAAGAAAATCTTTTACTGCTTCTGCCCAGATGTCTCACAAAGGAGCAACTAAAAGAGATCAATGCATTAAAAGAAATCTATCCCATAACGATTCACACCGTTTCAGGCGGGGAGCTCGCGCGCAAAAAGGTAAAAGAGACAAAACCCACTGCAGTGATAGGCGTTGCATGCGAACGCGATCTGGTGAGCGGCATAAGGGACGTGGGCACAAAATTCTTTGTTATTGGAATCCCCAACCAAAGGCCAGAGGGCCCTTGTAAGAATACATATATAGATATGTCCGAACTCGTAGAGGCAATTGAATTTTTTGTAGGAAAACCAACAAACAGTGACCAGTAATGCCTGGTAACGTATGGGCTTCCTGTTTCCCGTCGCTGGTCACTAGTTACTGGTTACTGGTCACTAAATTTAACTCACCGCGTCATAACTTGCCATTCTTGCTGTTGATTTTCAATCTCCCAACTGTTAGTTGAGCGGTTTGGGAGACTTCCCAAACCGTTCATCCTGAGCGACCGAGCACTTGAGTGCTCGGGAGTCGAAGGATCTCATGAGCACACTGGATGGAGCACATCTCTATGAAGAAAATTTCGATCGCACTCTCTTTTATTCTACTCCTTCAATGTAGCTGCGGAGCAAAGAAGATGGCCACAAAGGTGATCGGAGCTGTATCCACCGATGGCATGGTAGCAATAGAATCTGAGCAGGATGTGGACTTTGCCAGAGAGTCTCTTCCCTCTCTGATCAAAACACTCGAGGTTTTACGCTATGGCGACATAAGGGATTTGCGCACGCTCGTTCTTCTCTCCAAAGCATATGGCACTTACACATTTGGCTTCATTGAAGAAGATCTGCTCGTGCTTCCCCAGGGTTCCGCCATGCACATTCAGGCAAGGGAGCGAGCAGAACTGTTTTATAGACGAGGTAAAGAGTTTGGCATTGCAGCGCTCCTCACCAAATCCGGAATGCACGATGCGTTCAAGGCTCCTTTCCCTGAGTTTAAAAAAGCTATAGATGGCCTTGGAAAAAAATATGTGCCCGCACTTTTCTGGACTGCGTTTAATTGGGCAAACTGGATGAATTTAAATCGCGATGACCCTGCAGCAGTCGTTAACGCCCCAAAGGTTGTAGCCATGGCAGAGCGCGTGCTTGAACTTGATCCTGATTATTATTATGGATCTGCTCATGCCCTTCGGGGGCTTATGGCTGCCACGCGGCCTAAGATGCTAGGTGGAGACCCTGAGCTTGCAAACAAAGAGCTGCGCAAAGCCATGGAAACAGCGCCGGATTATCTAATGACCAAAGTATTATATGCTCAATATTACGCAAGGCAAACGAATGACAAACCGCTCTTTAGAGAAGAGTTAACGCAGGTTATGAATGCAAATGCTGGCGCTCTACAAGAGCAAAGACTTGCAAATGAGCTCGCGCAAAGAAGGGCAAAGATATTGATGAAACAAGAGGATGATCTGTTTTGATTGCGCGAGACACGCAAGAAACGTTGCTGGCATTGCTTGCTGATTCAAGCTAGGGAGATATCTTATGAAACGTTTGTTTTCGCTTTTGGTGCTGACTCTATTAGTTCTCATATCAGTAAAGGTTCATGCTGCCACTGAGATTAAGCTTGCCATTCTCGCGCCTGAAGGTTCGACCTGGCACAAGGTCATGAGCGAATGGGATAAAGAGCTTACGAGCGCGACCGGTGGAAGGGTAAAACTAAAGATATATGCAGGCGGCGTATTGGGCGACGAAAAAGATGTAATAAGAAAAATGCGCATAGGCCAAGTGCACGCAGCAGGACTAACCGGCCTTGGGTTGGGCATGGTAAATCCTGCAGTTCGGGTGCTGGAATTGCCTATGCTCGTATCCAACTACAAAGAGGCCGATGCAGTAGCAAAAAAGGTCTGGCCTAAATTGCAATCGGGTTTTGCTAATAAGGGTTTTGAAATACTGGGAGTAGCTGAAACAGGATTTGTTAACATATTCTCAAATAAGCCCATTGCGTCGCGCGATGACATGAAGGGCATGAAGATGTGGGCTTGGGAAGGGGACCCTTTAGTAGAGGAGCTGTACAAGGTCTTCAAGATCGTGCCTATTCCGCTGCCCATTACTGATGTGATGACATCGCTTCAAACCAATCTCATAGATGCAGTGTATGCACCGCCGCTTGGAGCTATCGCACTTCAGTGGTTTACACATACCAAGTATTTAACTGATCTTAAACTGGCTGACTCCACAGGCGGCATAATAATAACCAAGAAGGCTCTCGCATTGTTGTCTCCTGCAGACCAAAATATATTAAAGACCACTGCCAAGAAATATGCAAAGATGCTCGTCGATCGCACCCGCGCTGATAACGAAAAATCATATAAAACACTCTTTGAGGCTGGCCTCAAACAAGTCAAGGTGGCTGATGAAGAAGTAGAGCGCATACGCAATACTAGCAAGGAGGTATGGAACAAGCTCGTAGGCAAGCTCTATACCAAGGCCCTGTTAGACGAAGCTATAGCTGCAGTGGAAGCTGAAAGGTTTCGCGACTAATGCAAAAGCTTCTCAACTTCTTTAAAAAAATAGACCTCGCATTTGCCAGGTGTGTGCAGTCCTTGCTCATCATCCTTATTATGGCCATGATGTTTCTCGTTGCTGGCCAGGTCATACTCAGAAACATCTTTTCCTCAGGCATTGCATGGGCTGATGTAGCCTCAAGGCACATGGTGCTGTGGGCAGCGTTTCTCGGTGCAATGCTGGCGACTAGGAGCCGCCAACACATCGCGATAGATGCCTTAACCAGGCTTTTTCCCAGAAAATCCAGAAACTTCATCCGCATCGGCTTGGATCTACTCGCATGTTTTGTAGCTTTTCTTTTAGCAAAAGCTGCATATGCCTTTGTGCTCGATGAAAAAGCCATGGGCACAATGCTTTTTGCAAATGTGCCCACATGGATAGCGCAGATCATCATTCCGTTTGGCTTTGCCATGATATCGCTTGAGTACGCCATTGGCGTAGGGCTGGATATCTGGCGCATCTATAAAGACGGCTCAAAACATGTAGCCGGAAAGGGGCGCGTTTGACCATCGCATATGTCATAGCGCTTCTTTTATGCGCTATCTGCGGTGCGCCGCTTTTCATAATCATTGGCGGGCTTGCGCTTGTTCTTTTTGCTGCAGTAGGCATTGATTCCCAAGCGGTCATCATCGAGATGTACCGCTTAGCATCTGCTCCCACCCTCTTGGCCATACCGCTGTTTACTTTTGCCGGATATCTGCTCGCAGAATCAAAATCCCCTGAAAGGCTCGTCAATCTATATCGTGCCCTTTTTGGATGGATGCCAGGTGGCCTGGCCATCGTCGCGTTTATCACCTGCGCATTTTTTACATCATTCAACGGCGCATCTGGCGTAACCATAATCGCCCTGGGTGGTTTGCTCTACCCCTTACTCACCAAAGAACGCTACTCTCATAGGTTTTCCATAGGGCTCATCACAACCAGCGGAAGCTTGGGCCTCTTATTTCCTCCAAGCCTTCCACTCATACTCTTTGCTCTAGTCGCACAGGTAAATGTGGATGCATTGTTTTTGGCAGGAATATTGCCGGGCGTGATGATGATAGTTCTGCTTTCGCTCTTTAGCATTCACGCTGGAGTAAAATCAAAAATCGAGCGTCAGCCATTTAAATTAAGCAATGTGTGGCCGGCTTTGCGTGGAGCCATTTGGATACTTCCCCTTCCTGTTATAATACTTGGCGGTATCTATGGCGGCATATTCACGGCATCCGAAGCTGCGGCTGTTACTGTGGTTTATGTGCTGTTTGTGGAGTTATTTATCTACAGGGATTTGAAGATCAGAAGGGACATACCGCGCATTGCAGCGGACTCGATGATACTCGTGGGCGGAGTGCTCGTGATACTGGGCTGCGCGCTGGGGCTTACCAATTACATGGTGGACGAGCAAATCCCCATGAAGATCATCGCCATGATGCGCGAGTATATAACGAGCAAGGTGATGTTTCTGGCTCTGCTCAACGTATTCTTGCTCCTCGTGGGCTGCCTCATGGATATATTCTCAGCCACGATCGTAGTGGTACCGCTGATCGTGCCTATTGCAAAAGAGTTTGGCGTAAATCCGATTCATCTGGGCATCATCTTCTTGGCCAATTTAGAGATCGGATACATCACGCCGCCTGTGGGGCTTAACCTCTTTATCTCAAGCATTCGGTTTAAGAGGCCCATACCAGAGATATATAGATCAACGCTCCCATTCTTGGGCGTTTTGGTGATAGCGCTTCTCATCATCACGTATTTCCCTGAATTATCCCTCTGGCTGCCAAAGGCGTTTGGCAGGTAAACAAAAAGGCTGCCTCTATATTTAAAAGGCAGCCTTAATTATATACTTGTCTGCACAAATTACTTTTTAAGCTTATAATTCATAGATGAAAGAGTAACCGCCGTCTCTAGACAAGACTCTCTATTATCTAAAGTAATCGAACCTGAATCGGTATTCAAAGTTACTCTTGCAGATGCATCGCTTGTTGCCATGCACGCATCGACCAAGCCCTGGCATGCCTTTATTTGACCTTTGTCAAAAAGGTCCTTGGCGCACTTCGCATATGCCTCTTTGTTTTCTGGAACCGCTGGGCTTGGGGGCGGGGTTGAAACACCTGTGCTGCCCGTGTCGTCGGATGTGCTACGGCCCAAGGACATCGCCCACAGGAACCCCTTTCCCCTCGCAAAGGCAACGCCGATGTCTCTGTATTCTGGATTCATTATGTTCGCGCAGTGGCCTGGGCTATTGAGCCAATCGGACATGACTTCCGTGGTCGTGCTTTGTCCCATAGCGATGTTTTCTCCGACATATGATGTTGCATATCCGGCTTCCTTTGCGCGGTCCCATGCCTGTGTCGTTCCAGGAGGACATCCATTTGTGCCGGCATCAGTAGGCTTGATATCTCCCTTGCGCCCGCAATGTGAGTAATAGTCATTGTCTGCCATATCCCTTGCATGGGCGAGGGCAGCGGCCGCCAGCTCATTGCTCCATGTCAATGGCGGGGCCGGAGAAAAAGACTTATCTCCGCATTTGCGGCCGACCGAGCGGGCCCTGTTGACGAGCCCAAGGGTGTCCGGAGTCATTGCAAATTCGTCGGTCAATGTCTCGGTATCAGCCTGTGTAGAGAAGTTATCTGCGGTTTGTTTTAGATATTCGGATTTGTCGACATCCGGCGTATTATTTGGCTCTATGGTCTGAGTCGGCGAGCATCCCACTATGCCTCCAAAGCCTCCTATGCCATAGGTCAGGCCCATGGGTAAGAATGTTGCAGTTGTAAGCATTCCTCTTCCCAAAACTGATGGAAACGACATGTTTGCCTCCTCAAGATCCGCGCCATTACGCGACCTGGCATATGTATCGGCCGTTCTTTTTCTTTGTTGCGTGTTTTTATAATTTTTTTTGGTTTCGAAAATACAATAGATTTCAAGAGGTTCTACGGATGGGGCAAGTGCTAAACGTATCTCACTTCCACTATCTCAAACGCGCGTACGCCTTTGGGGGTTTTGACTTTGACCTCATCGCCTTCTTCCTTGCCTATGAGGGCGCGGGCTATTGGAGAATCGATAGAAATCTTTCCCGCAGATACATCTACCTCATCAGCTCCAACGATAAAAAAGGTAAGCTCTTCTCCATTGTCTATTTCTGATAGAGTTACGTGCGCGCCAAACACCACCTTTTCTGAATCAATTTGGGATGGATCTATTACATGCGCCAGCGAAAGCCGGTGTTCGATCTCCTTTATCTGCTGGCTTAGTTGCAACTGCCGCTCTTTAGCAATGTCATACTCGGCATTTTCAGAAAGATCGCCGTGACCTCTTGCCTCTTCTATATCTGCAATTGCTTTGGGACGTTCTACCTGTTTTAAGTATTTTAGCTTTTCAATGAGCTTTTTCTGCCCTGCAGGTGTCATAGGAAACCGCTGTGTCATGATAGCATCCTTTCCTTTCGCAGAAAAAGGTCACGGAGCAAAATTGCTCCGTGACCGATTCGTAAGATCCACTAACATATGAAAACACTATCAGTCAAGTTGCTGTTCAGGTAAAAAAAATTCTTAGCAGCGTTGAACATTGACAATTCTATTTGGAAGTTTAGATTGTCATCTATGGGTGAAGTCATTCCCATTCATTCTCGCAGAATCTTCACTCAGGAAGAGGCCTTAGATCTCCTTCCTATAGTTCGAAGAATCACTGAAACAGTTGCAGCAGATGTTTCTGAGCTTCAGGAGCAAATTCGCTTTGTGCCTTATGGTGAACCACTCTATAAGCGCCTGTATTCACAGATAGAGCAGCGCGTGAGGCGCTGGGCCATCAAGATATCAAAACTAGGTTGCGAACCCCGTGGCATATGGCTTGTAGATTTTGATGCTGGCACTGGCTGGTTTACCTGGAGGCTGGGCGACGAGGGTCTGGCATTTTTCCACTCGCACGAATCACACCCAAACGACATGTGTGCCCATATCATGGGCGAAATTCCCTCTTGACCAATAGCTCAAGAAGTCAGAAGTCAGGGGTCAGAAACTAGAACTTAGAATTCTGGTCTGCGCCTCTTCTGACTTCTAGCTTCTTGAGTTCATTATGACAGAACCCTCCATAAAACAGCTTCACGTGGGCCCTATGCTAAACTTCGCTTACCTGGTGGGCGATGATAAAGCCAAGGCATGCGCAACAATTGATCCTGGGTGGGATGCAAATGCCATACTGAATGCCGCAAATGATGCAGGCTGGAAGATTGAAAAGATTCTTCTTACTCATACACATTTTGATCATATCGGTGTGCTTAGGGATATTGCAGCAAAAACAGATGCAACAATATATGTACACAAAGACGAAGCAGGTGATATTAGCAAAAATCTTCCTGTCAAAGAAACTGAGGATGGAACGCTCATTGAGCTTGGCAGCACAAAGATAAAATGCATTCACACTCCAGGGCACACACCAGGATCGCAATGCTTTCTAGTGAAAAACTCTATCTTCACTGGCGACACGCTGTTTGTCGATGGATGTGGCAGGGTGGATCTGCCTGGTAGCGATCCAAAACAGATGATGGCATCGCTTAAAACCTTGGCTTCATTAGACCCAAAAACCAAAGTGTGGCCTGGTCATGACTATGGTGGAACCGAATCCACTATTGGTGAGCTTTTAATGACAAACCCTGCTTTTCTAGCTTCCTCGGAGAGCATGCTGTTATAAGGACTGTTTTATGTCAGACTTTTTAAAGATACTCAAAGAACAAGGCATTTTGGCTGACGGCGCCATGGGCACCGAGCTTTACAACAGGGGCGTATTCATCAATCGCTGCTTTGACGAGCTTAATCTTTCAAACCCCCGCATCATCGGCGAGATACATCGCGACTACATAAAGGCGGGTGCTGGCCTCATAGAGACAAATACTTTTACAGCAAGCCGCCCTGCGTTGGCTTCGTTTGGCCTTGAAGATAAGGCAGTGGATATCAACAAAGCTGGCGCCAAGATCGCGCGTGAAGCTGCGGGCAGCGATGTGTTTGTCGCAGGATCAGTTGGACCAATATCTTGGACACAGAAGGATGCGGTGTCGCTAGATGCCAATGACATGCATAAGATCTTTAGTGAGCAGATAGAGGCCCTCGCAAAGGGCGGCGTTGATGTAATCATCCTAGAGACATTTACCAATCTCGAAGAGCTGCACATCGCATATCAGGCTGCAAGAGATGCGTGCGCTCTTCCAGTGATAACCCAAGTAAGCCTAAAGTATCTTGGCGATGAAGGGTTTGCGGGTCTTTTGCCTGAGCACGCAGCCAAAACCATGGATGAGTGGGGAGCAGATGTCATAGGCGTTAACTGCTGCGATGGGCCCCAGGGCGTGTTCGAAGCCATGAAGAGGATGGTAGAAGTAACGAGTAAGCCTTTATCAGCCATGCCTAACGCAGGACTGCCCAGGCAAGTGCACGGCAGGCTCTTGTATCTGGCAAGCCCTGAATATATGGCCGAATATGCGCGCCGGTATGCTCAGCTGGGCGTCTCGCTCATAGGCGGATGTTGCGGAACAACCCCAGCTCACACAGCTGAGATGAAAAAGTTTCTTAAAACATTAATGCCTGTTGCACGAAAGATCGAAAAACCCAGAATTGAGGTCAAGACAAAGGCTATACCAAAAGTAAAGCGCATTCCTGCTGCTGAAAAGAGCTCCTTTGGAGCTTCTTTAGAAGGTAAATTCTCAATATCCGTTGAAATAGATCCACCATATGGAATCAACACTGACAAGGCCATAGAGGGCGCAAGGCTTCTTAAGGAATTAGGGGTTGATGCCATAAACATAGCAGATGGCCCGCGCGCAATGGCCAGGATGAGTCCTATTGCTCTTGCGATGCTCATCAAGGAAAAGGCAGGCATAGACCCCATAGTGCACTACTGCTGCCGCGACAGAAATCTTCTGGGCATGCAGATGGATCTTTTAGGAGCTGCAGCGCTAAAACTTACTAACCTGCTAATAATAACGGGCGATCCGCCAAAGATGGGACATTACCCTGATGCCACAGCTGTGTTTGATATAGACTCCATAGGGCTCATACGCTTTGTGTCTAATCTAAACCAGGGCATGGACTTTGCCGAGCGCCCCATCAAGGAGCCTACAAACTTTCTCATCGGTTGCGGGGTCAACACGGGTGCTGTGGATGTTGATCTTGAAGCAGATCGCTTTAAGCAAAAGATCGAAGCAGGTGCTGAGTTTGCATTTTCTCAGCCGGTCTATGACATATCCTTGCTCGAGGCTTTTTTCAAAAAAATCGGAGGTAGGCCTGCGATTCCATTTTTCGTGGGTGTTCTACCTTTAGCAAGTTTTAGAAACGCCGAGTTCCTTCACAACGAGGTGCCGGGCATGCAGATACCAAAGGATGTGATGGAGCGTATGGAAAAAGCACAAACGCGCGAAGCACAGCATGAGGTGGGCCTTTCTATTGCAAAAGAAGCTTTGTCTGCAGCCAAGTCAATTGACGGCGTTACCGGTGCCTATATCTTTCCGCCATTTGGAGATTATAAGAAGGTAGAGGAGTTGCTGAAGGTGGTAAGGTAAAAGGGTTGTCATCGCGAGCCCGCGCCAGCGGGCGTGCCTGCCCGCCGACTGTTTAGTGGAGGGGCGATCTCCAGAATTTACGGAGATTGCTTCGCTTACGCTCGCAATGACAATTCATTCATGTCCACATCCATCAAGGATTCTACCACCCAATCCGCTTGTGATAGGCTTTCTGCATTGAACGAATTACTAACCGCAAGGCATCTAAGCCCCGCAGCCTTGGCAGCAGCTATGCCTTTTGGCGAATCTTCGATAGCTACAACGTTCTCAGCAAGCACAACATCGCTTGCCCTATCATCTAGCCCTTCAAGGGCCCTTATGTACCCTTCTGGATCTGGTTTTCCTTTACTCACTGAATCCGATGCTACGACAGGATTGAACAAGCCGTTCCATCTGAGGCGGCGTAAGATGAACTCGATCTCTGCCCTGTTTGCGCCGCTGCAAATCGCTAGCAAGTATCTATCTTTACTGGAATTGATGAAGGTTTCGACTCCGGGGAGGACAGGGATTTCATTTTCCAAAAGAGATATCGTGGCAACGCATTTTTGTTCTATGAGTTTGGACTTCTCTGTATCAGCGAAATGATGTTTATGGTTTCTGCTCACAGCATCAAGAAAATCGCGGTCATTGAGCCCCACATATTCAGACTTGAACTCGTCCTCCTCGATGAATACGCCCAAGGGCTCCAAGACGCCCTGCCAAGCCTCCATATGGACTGGCTCAGTGTCGGTTATTATCCCATCAAAATCAAACACCAGCGCTTTGAACGCCATGTTTAGATCCTTTCTGCTGAAAGAAATTCATGTGCGCTTATACCTGCCAGCAGCCCTTGTGAAGCAGCAATAGAAGGAATCTGGGGCTTACCGCACAGAACATCGCCGCATGCAAACACGCCCTCTGTGGCTGTGGCGAGCTTATTATCCACCTTTATGGTGCCTGTTTGCGAAATCTCCACTTCGTCTTTAAGAAAATCCGTGGTCGCTTTGTACTCATGAACATATGTAAACACACCAACCACGGCTATTTCTTTTTCCTGACCATTGCTAAAGACGGTGATGGACTTTACATGGTCAGCCCCGTTTATCTTCTTTAAGCTAGCAGAAAAGTGTGTTTCTATAGATTTGTTCTCCCTGATCATCTTTAAGGTCTCGTCATTTGCCTCTATTTTATTAGATGGAATTATAAAATGAATGTGATCTGCAAAACGCGCAAGCGCTAATGCCTCGCGCGCAGCCTGCTCTGTCTTTCCGACAATCGCAGCTGTTCGTTTAGCCACAGCAGGGCCGTCTGCGAGCACATCATATGATACTCCCCTGCCCAATAATTCGCGTTCACCCTGAAGATAATTTGTTCTAGCAGAAGCGCCTGTTGCTACAACAATTGCTTTAGTCTGAAATCCCTTGCCAGACTGAGTGATTATCTTAAACGCACCTTGAGTGCCTGACAGTTGCGTGGCCGCGTCTGACACAAAGCTTGTTCCCACGAGCTCTGCTTGTCTTCTCATGCGCTTTAGCAATTCAAGCCCGCTTATCGACTCTGGAAAACCAGGAAAATAGCTCACGTTGCTAAGACTTCCTAAAAACCCTGCTGACATCGACTTGTCTATGACTAGGGCATTCCATTTGCATCTGGATACAAACGCTGCTGCTGCGCTTCCAGCAGGACCACCTCCGATGATTATAATGTCGTAATCGCTGTGCATATGTTAAACCTCGAATTCAGTGATGCTAGCTGCGAAAAGCAGTGATGTCAATGCAAGCAACGTTTCTCGCGTTGCTGGCGTTTCTCGCCTTGCTTGCTAGAACAGGGTTTGCTGTGCAGAATCGCTTTCTTTCTCGTCAGGGTGTTTTATTTGCCAAGCAACAGGCACCCTTGCACGGCCTGGGCCAAATTTAGGAACATAGAAGAGCTCGCCGTGTGCAGCACCGTATTCAAAAATATCTTTGGTAATCCGAACATCGTCCAAGCAATACTTTTTGAGCTCATCAAGTTGCCCTTCCCTCCATAGCCTTATGGCTTTAAGACCGCTCCCGCTCTTTTGAACCGAAAGCGTAGCCCTTGCAACGCTATCGAGCGCAACCCTATGCCCAAGGGTTTTTGTTAGCTCTTCCATTATGTCGAGTTGGGGGAGCTTTCTTAAATCAAATTTTATATATTTTTGAAGGATGGGGGTATCAAAGCAGCGGCTATTGAACCCAACCAAAAGCGGCCGCCTGGACAACCTATCTGCAAACTTGTCAAGCTCATGCTCCTCAAAAGCGATGAGTTCATCTGTTTCATAATCATATGCACCGAGTACAGATATCTCGAGCTTCTCAAACCAGCTTCTTCCGCCCACATCGGAAAAAGCATCCTTGGTCTCTATGTCAAATACGATGATGTTCTTCATGCTTAGTCTCTAACACATATGCAGCGGGTATAGTCAACCCTTTGAGGTTTACGAATTATGAGCTGTGGGGTACGATTTATGCTTATGAAAGCCTTAATTCAAAGAACAACGCAAGCATCAGTTACAGTTGGCAAAGAGGTGATTGCCAGTATAGGCCCAGGGCTATTGGTACTTGTAGGTGTGGAAAAGGGCGACTGCGAAAAGCACGCTGCATGGCTTGCTAAAAAAGTCTGCGGGCTTCGCATATTTGAAGATTCTCAAGGCAAGATGAATTTATCAGTGCTGGATGTGGAAGCTGAAATCCTTGCTGTATCTCAATTCACTTTGGCAGCAGACTGCAAAAAGGGCAAAAGGCCATCTTTTGATAAAGCCGCAAAGCCTGAAGATGGGGCCCGTCTATTTGAGAAATTCTGTGAGCTGTGCCAAGAAGAAGGTGTGTCTGTAAAGACCGGCAAATTCGCTGCGCACATGGAAGTGGCTCTAATCAATGACGGTCCTGTTACGATCATGCTAGATACCCTGGATATGGCCATATAAAAAAGGCCCCCAAAAGATCGTTGGGGGGCCTTTTTGTTATAATTGTTTTTTTATTGATTAGTCCGCTCGATCGAACGCCTTTCCAATGTGGGCCTTGGCGCTTCAACCTCATTTGTCGTTTTAATATTGATCGGGGGTTCGGAAACAGTGGGTTGTTCTACAGAACGTTCTATGCTGCTTGATCTCTCTATAGTAGTGGCGCTGGGCGCCCTCTGTATGTTGCTTGGTTGTTCTATTGTAGGAGCCCTTTCTAGGCTACGTTCCCGTTCTATTGTGGGTGCCGTAGGTGCATTCTCCAAGGGAGATGCGCGCTCCTCATCGCTAATCTTTTTAATTTCAAAGGCGTATTCCTCGTAGGGCAATTCCATATAAATCTTCATTCTGTTTTCTTGATCTTCAGACATCAGGCTGCTCATCTTAACCCTTTCATTAAAATCTAACGCGCTAACAATTTCAGCCGGAAATTCAAAGCCAGCCTTTAGATACATGGGCATAAACAACTGAATCACAGGATCTGCTCGAAGCGTCCTGATCGGAGCACTTTTCCCCATAAGGATAAATGTTGAAGGCGATGCCATGCCTAGGGGGATTTTTTGTTCATCATCTATGAAGATGTCTTCTTGCATGCTCGCAGTGGCAACTATCAAAACTCTTTCGGCTGGCTTATAAGCCCTTATCTTTTCATCCATAATTTTATTGCCAGCATCATCCACTGCAACTACATCGATCATCTTAAAATCTTTAGAAAACACATTCACAAATGCAAATTCATCACAATCCAGTAGGTTTAAGTCTGTCTTGTCGATTTTATCCTTGGAAAGCCTGCATGCCCCGCAAACAGATGTCATGTCGAGAGGCATGTCTTTTGCCTTCAAAAGGTTCATGCTTAGCCTAGACAGGTATTCTAGCCTGTTTAACAGGCCCAGCTCTTCCAAAGACTTTCTGCCCTCATTTCCCAGCCTTGGGTCCACAACTACATATAGGTCCATATTAGCAGGAAGGAATGTCGCACACTCAGGCACCCTTCTCTCTACCTTTTCTTGATCTTCTGGTTCTTCGGGTTTGAATTTTAGGATATTCTCAGTTCCTGAAGCCACCTCTTCTGCTGCTTCGCCCTGTGCAACCTCTACCTCTGGGCCAGGTACAGCAGTATCAATGGATATGCTCTCACCAGGTTCTTCTTCCCCTGCCAACTCCACACCTTCATCTCCGCCGAACTGTATTGCCCCACCGCAGCCCTTGTTTCCT
Organism: Pseudomonadota bacterium; assembly: GCA_043822785.1. GTDB lineage: Bacteria > UBA10199 > UBA10199 > 2-02-FULL-44-16 > JAAZCA01 > JBDRBN01. The sequence goes on along the minus strand of JBDRBN010000123.1, from coordinate 5,897 downwards.
CCAATAAACGGGTAAAACGCGATGAGCATTACAATGATAATAAACACTCTTATCTTCATGGCACGCCTCCTTAATAAAGAAGTTAGCAGTTAACTTATGAGCAAGTAGCGTGCCGTATCCCAAACTACATATGTTATTGAAATTATTAAGGAAGGATCTAAAAGAAATCACTCAATTTGATAATCAAAAAAATAACGTCAAATATATGGCAATCTGAATTGTTTGGAATTTGGTACTTAGTGCTTGAAATTTATAATTACCAATTTCTAACCGGCCCCACATCCACATGCACAAAGGTGCTTGAACGGTAAACGCCGACTCCGCCTGCTTTTAACGCCCTGGCAAATAAACCCAACTCTCCTTTATGCACTCTAGGAAGATTGATATCCATGGCCATGCCCTGGATGTGTAGGCTGTCGTGGGCCACGCGCCTGAGCCTGCGGCGCAAACTACTGTTATAGGCAAAACTGCGATACCCTGAAACCACCTTGATCTGGTCTGTATCAAAGTGATCCTGAATATGATCTACGAGCTCGATGAGCTTTAAGGAAATGGGAAGCTCCTGGCCGCTGCCGTGACAGCGCAGCGTATGGTCAATGGCCTCTAGCGCTGAATCCTGATACTGACCCCTTTTATCCCTGTACACCACAGAGATCGCCTCGCCTGTATGTACGTCTATGAGGGATAAGCAACCATCGCCCGAATACTTAAAAGGGGATGGACGCTCTACAGCCGATTCCAAAGGAGCTGAAACAGCGGTCACAAAAAGTGCTGTAAGGATAAATAGTATTGTGGATGCAACAGTTGCTCTCATTATCACCTCTGAGCTATATATCGGCTGTAGCTGAAAAATGTTTCGTGAAAACTGTGCAGCCGAGGCCTTATGAGAAAAAACTTTAATTATATCAGCGTGTTAGCTGTTGGAATATTCTTGGTTTCTACCCCCTTTGCAAATGCAAGCCTTGTAAAAGGCAAGAAGCTCTTAAATGACGGTCGCATCGCCATCTTTAACTATCATGAAAAGGATTATCTAGAGATCACATATCGCGAGGACAATAAATACAATCAGGATGCTCTCAAGAAGATAGATTACATTATGAGATCGCGCATGGATGGCAAAACCTACAAGATCGATGTGCAGCTCATTGAACTTTTAGATCACCTTCAAGATCATTTTGAAGCTGAAACAGTGGAACTCATCTCAGGGTATCGAAGCCCTGGATACAATAGCACCCTTATTGAAAATGGCAGGGGCGCAGCCAGCGAATCACTTCACAAAAAGGGATTAGCTGGGGATATACATCTGGATGAGGTGAGTGAGGAAACGCTGTTTGACTATCTCAAAGGTTTAAAGGTTGGCGGCGTGGGATTCTATCCTATCTTTGCCTTTGTTCATGCAGATATAGGACCACATCGTACATGGATGGGTGCCAAACCAAAGCAAAGAGTTCTTATGGGAACAGAGAATAACCTTAATGCCGCATGGACTGCAGTTACTGACAAAAACGCTTATGCGCCAGGCAGCGAAGCTCAAATAAAGATAACAAACAACGATTACGACACATTAAAATTTATAAAGAATGTGTGGTACGAGCGTTTTCGTAAGGGTGATTGGAGAGAAAGAAAAAATCTTCTTAAAGAGAAAAAAACTACAAAGCTCAGGGTGGGCGAGTACACAACGTTTACATGGAACGTGCCAGAGGATCAAGGTCTTGGAAAATACCGACTGGTGTTTTTTACGAGTAAAGATTTTGGAATTCCACCAGTATATTCTAACGAATTTTATATAAGGAAATAGTGACCAGCAAAACAAGACCCTGGTTGCTGGTCACTGAAATATGTTTCAACAAACCTTCCAATTCACGCATGGTACTGAGCACGATGTGGCAGATAGGCTTGCCGCGTTGTTGGGTTCAAAGCCAAACGTAGTACTTACCAATAACCGAAGCACCATGTTAACCATGCAAAAGAGGTATGGAGCCCTCTCCATCCGCATGCACCGCTGCTTTGCGTCTGCGCCTGACGAGGTATTAAAGGTCATCGCAAGCTTTACGGGCCGCAAAAAACATGCGCAGCGGCAAATGCTATGGGATTATTTTGAAGGGTGGGCCGCACAAAACGCCATTTCGAATGAGCTGCGTAAGAGAAAGGTTAAGCCTGTAGGCAAGTATTTTGATCTTTCTCAAATAATGTACGACCTCAACGAGTTACACTTTGAGAAAAAGGTGGATGCAGCCATCACCTGGGGCAGAAGCCGGCCACCTACAAGGCGGCGCTGGAGAAAATCGCGCCACATAACGCTTGGCAGCTACTGCGCAAGAGAGAAAACCATAGTCATACATCCCAACCTGGATCGGCAGCGCGTGCCCAAATATGTGGTGGAGGCGGTGGTGTTTCACGAGATGTGTCATCATGTAGTTCCAAAGAAGAGCGCGAACGGCCAGTGGAGGTCACACACCAGACAATTTAGGGAAATGGAAAGAAATTTTCCCATGCTCGACCAAGCAAAAAAATGGGAGGATGAAAACTTAGATTATCTTCTGAAGCGAGAAAGGCTCAGCACATAAAGCCTGGGGCGTTTTGCATCTATGATCGCAAACCCTGCAGGAAAGCCCATGTCCCTGCTACATTTTATATCTGTCATGTATTTTCTCCAAGCCTGGCGATCCAGCAAAGACAAACTAAAAAAATTAGTGTATAATAACTGTATGAAAACTAAATGTAATTTTACATTAGTTTGCGTTGCGGTTTTATTCTCCTTTTTCTTAATGTCAGCTCTTACAAGTTGTCTTTTTGAGGGTGGAGATCTATGCGACGGCATAACTTGCTCTGAACATGAGGTCTGTTCTGATGCGGTTTGTATATGTGATACGGGTTATACAGGACATTTTTGTGACAATTGTGCGGCAGGTTATCATATGGCAAATGATGAATGTATTATTGATACATGCATTACTGATTCTGATTGTAACACCAATGGAGGATGTGTTTTAGGCAAATGTGTCTGCGATGAAGGGTATATAGGAACTCTTTGCGATGCATGCAACGAGGGATATCATGTCTCAGCAGATGCATGTGTTCTTGATGCATGTGAACTTAATTTAGATTGCAATGATAATGGAGAATGTATTTCAAGCGAATGCACATGCTATGCCGGCTATTCAGGAACGCTATGTGGTGAATGTGCAGAAAGTTACCATGAGGAAAATGATCAATGCGTTGTTGATGAATGCTCCCAAGCTGCAGATTGCAATAATCATGGAGCTTGCACTTTAGGTGTATGTGTATGTGATGCAGGTTATATAGGAGATCTTTGTGACAGTTGTGCAACAGATTATCACGAAGAATCAGGTGGATGTCTATTTGACATGCAGGATTCAGATATAATCGGAAACTATATTGATGCTTGGGGGGATGCACATGAAATTACAAGTACAGCGTGGACGATGACCTCAGTTTGGTTTGGGACAGTTGTTCATAATATTTTCTTTGTTAATAATGAGGAAGAATTTTTGGTAACACAAGAAACAGTAGGAGGCACCTGGTCAAGATTTGATTGGACCTTTTATAATGATAACACCTACTATTGCCAAATTGCATTTTGGGAGCCAACACAAGAAGCAGCTCAGGGAAATACAAGTGCTGATCGTAGCAATCCAGAAGTAGGAGGTTGTGGCGCCTTTGCTTGGACAAACCTAACACCACCATAATCACACCGAAGTTTCGTCAGATGAAATCTCTTCTTTTATTGTTTCGTCCATGGCATCGAATTCATCTGCGTGTTTTACGCGAGCATGTTGCTCTTCCAAAACCTTGCCATACAAATCCACAAACCGCACATAGAGATTGGGGCGTTTTGCATCTATGATCGCAAATCCTGCAGGAAAGCCTCTGTCTTTTTCTGCCTTGAGCTGACCCGGGCAGATAAGAATGAGGCCGTCTTCAGATCCTATTAGCCTGTGGATGTGCGTGTGACCGTGCAAAAGCACATCCGCCCCATAATCCGAAAGCGCCCTTGCCGGATTTATATCACCACCCTTGTCGTGTTTGTCGCGAGCTGGAGTATGGCTTAGCATGAACACGATGCCGCCAAATTCTTTGATAAGACGGTGCGGTATGTTTTTATCATTCCATGCTTTCTCAAACATACCAGGCACAGCAAAAAGGACGCGGCCGTGAGTATCCATCTTAATAGCATCTGCATAATCATCACCGAGATGGATTATTGCCTCCACGCCGAATTCATAGACCATGAGGTATGCAGCCCTCTGCATATAGTTTAGGTTCCCGTGCGTATCGCTCATCACGCCGATCAGCATATATTTTCCTTTTAAAAACAGTCTATGCCATCTTTCTCTAGGGTGGGATCATATCCTTCGCATGACTCACACGCAGATGATACTGCAGATCCAAAGCGCCTGTATACTGTAAAGAGGCCCTTGCCGCACATCGTTTCCATTATTGTAAGCTCATGCGCCAAAGGCCGTCGCTCGTCTTGACTCTCTTTTAGATCATCTATGAAATCTTTGATCTCAACAGCGCACGTAAGTGGCATGTCAGACCGGCCCTGAAACCAAAAAAGTATCATATCCATGCGCTCAATCTTTCTCTTTTGCAGGCACATATCTCTCTTATAGATGAGCATGTCTTTTTCGCGCTCATATTTTTTAATGGCATCCTGGCAGGAAGCGATCTTGTCGCTTAAGTTTTTTTGCAAATCAGATGCACTGCACTCGATTGGATCGTTCTTTAATTTGGCTGGTCTGTAACTACATTCTTCGCACACAAGCTCTGCCGTATCACTTATATACTTATATATGGGTATGAGCTCTTTCTCCATGTGAGATGCCGCCATATTCACCTTATCCCAGTCCACAGAACCGGTCTTCACATCAAAGCTCTTGGTGATCAAGCTCTCAATGGTCTTTTTTATCTCAGCGCTGCATTCCTTTGGTATATTTTTCTCTTTTTCTAAATCTTCCTTTAGTTTGATGAGTTGATTTACTACCACAACGTTCTCCAGGTCATTAAGCCAATCGTCCAAAGTTTCTCTGGCTTCAATATAGGAAGCAGTCGCCTCGTCGCACTTTTTACTCAGCTTTTCTTCCTCTGCTTTATCCTTTGTCCATTCTTCTGACTTTTGTACGGCTGCTTCTGATACCTCAATTATCCTTACGCCCTGAGCCCTCGCAGACGCATCAGTGAGCATTAAGAGGAATGAGCAAATCGCAACAAGACAGACAAATGAGTAAGCGCTCTTAGACATGCTTGTGGCATTTGCATTTTCTGTACCGATTTTCTGCCAAAGCGGAATATCAAAATATATTAGTTGTTTCATCGGGTTATGATCTAGTGAAGCCTGCTTCCTAGTTCGTATAACTGCTTTCACTCTGATAATGTTCAAAAATGCGTCAAATTTTCCATATGCCAGCAACTTTTTAGGGTTTCTGCCGATAATAATAGTAGGAGGGAATTGTGAAGGAAAAGATGCTTCCAGCAGAGGTAATTGAGAAGCTAAGGAAGGAAAAGGAGCTTGACGACCGCCCTTGCCTTCGCCTTCCTCTATTTCCGCCTGAAAGGGTCCAAAGGGATGGGGATGGGGATACTGAAGAAGAGGAACAGACGTTTAATGGGGTAATCGAGATAGACCTAGTCTAAAGACAAACTCCAAATTCCAAGCACCAAATTCCTCAGCCAGACGCTGATCCGCCTCCGGCGGAAAAACCCAAATTCCAAACAAACCTCTTTAATCCAGTGTTTGCACTGCTGTCGCGTTAGAGGTGTTAACTGGTTGAAATATAAGAATTCATTTTTCTCATGTCTAGGTGTCATTGCGAGGAGCGTTTAGCGACGAAGCAATCTCCCGCAAACACAGGTTATAAGGGGATTGCTTCGCT